>JAIYDT010000189.1 GCA_027487355.1 Verrucomicrobiaceae bacterium | reverse complement strand
TCCATGTCCTTCATCTCCGCCAGCAGGTGCTTGGTGAGGACGGAATACTGCGCCTCTTCCGCCCCGCTGAGCATCTCACGGGTGAGGCGCGACTGGTGGATGCGGATGAAGGGAAGTGCACCTTTCGCCCGGGCCTCACGGATCAGGGCAATGCCGATCGAATCCGGCACATCGAAGAGGTCGATGAGGACTTTTTCCCCCTTCTTCAGCGCGGTGGAATAACGGACCAACTGGCGGGCAAGGGCGTCGATGCGGGCGTCGTGCATGCGGAGGAAACTGAAGTTCCAAGGGCCAAGTGCCAAGTTCCAAAGAAGAGCATTCACAATGGCTTCGCCATGTCCTGGTTGGAACTTGGCCCTTGGCATTTGGAACTTTTCTTCAGTTGGCCCTTGGCACTTGGCCCTTGGAACTTTCTCCTTCCCCCATGCGCCTCGGGATACTCGGCTCCGGCTCCGGTTCGAACATGCAAGCGATCCTCGATGCGATTGAGGACGGCACGCTGGACGCGGAGATCGTGCTGGTGCTTTCGGACAATCCGGGGGCCTTCATTCTCGATCGCGCGACCTCGAACGGCATTCCCGCCGGGATCATCGATTGCCAGGGCTTCAAATCGAAGTTTCCCGACGAGGTGCAGGCGGACACCGCGCGCAGGCTGATCGAGGCCGGGGTCGACATCGTCTGCTTGGCCGGGTTCATGCGGCTGGTGAAACGTCCGCTGCTGGACGCGTTTCCGGGTCGCATCCTGAACATCCACCCGTCATTGCTGCCGGACTTTCCGGGGATCGATGCGTGGAAACAGGCGCTGGCGGCCGGTGCGACCGAGGCCGGCTGCACGGTCCATTACGTCGACGAAGGCATGGATACCGGGCCGGTCATTTGTCAGGCGAAGGTGCCGGTGTATCCCGACGACACGCCGGAGTCGCTCCACGCCCGCATCCAGATCGAGGAGCACCGACTTTATCCGGAAGCGATCCAGCTCGTCGCGGATGCGCTCTGATCACTCCAGTCCGCGTTCCTCGACGTCCTGCTCGTCCCAGCCGAAGTAGTGGCCGAGCTCGTGCATGAAGGTCGTGCCGACTTCATCGCGATAGTCCTGCTCGTCCTCCTCGACCCATTCCCAGAGGTTCTGAAGAAACAGGCGGATGCGCGGCATTTCCCCGGCAACCACACCCGGCTCCTCCATCAGTGACTGCCCTTCGAAGAGCCCAAGTTCATCGCCCTCCAGCTCCTCATCGCGGGCACCTTGACCGGGTCGTTCCTCGAGGGAAATCGCGCAGGCCTTCGCGGGCTTCGTCAGCTCTGGCGGAAGCGCGCCGAGCACGCCCTTCACTTCCTCGTCCGCCCACTTCGACAGTGTTTCAAAATCCATGCGGCAGTTCATACCCGGAGAACGCCCGCATCGCAAGGTTCGTAGTTCCGCCCTTCTGACCGTGCCATCAATCTGTCCCCTGAACCCCGACCCCTGGCCACTCCAGCCTGAAGGGCGGAACTACGAACGGTTGACGTCTTGCCCATTCCCTGCCACACGGACTCGTTGATGCTTGTCGTACGACTCCGAGCCAAACTTGCCGCCGCCCGCTTGGGTTGGCGTCTGGTGGCGCACGGAGTGTGATGACGGGATCTTCCCTCAAGCCTTCCGGAACGCGCCCCGCCACGTGGGATTCCGGAAGACGCTCAGGCAGATCCATTTCCCCGTCGGCGGTGCCCGTTTCGGACCACCCGAAACCACCATGACCGAACAATCGCCCCTGTCCGACCGACGCAGCATTTTCCTGATGCTGCTCTCCGTCGTCCTGTTCTCCGCCAACACGCTGCTGATCCGAGGCATCAGCGCCCTCGCCCCTGCGGCCGATGGCTGGGTGGCGGCGTTGTTTCGCGGCGCGTTCGGACTGGTGGTCGTGGCGGTGTGCTACGGCTTCGGCCGTGGGTTCGAGCCGAAGCGCTTGATCGGCAGCCGGCTCGTCATGATCCGTGGGGTCGTGGGGGCCGCGGGCATCCTCTGCTTCTACATCAGCATCACCCACCTCGGCGCGGCCAGAGGCGTGGTGCTGAACCTGACCTACCCGGCCTTCGCGACACTCATCGCCGCGCTTTGGTTGAAGGAAACCGTGAGCCGCGCAGCCGTGGTGTGGATGATCATCGGCTTCGGCGGACTGGTGTTGTTCCTCTACGATGGCAGTCAACTGACCTACCTTTCGCCCTACGACCTGCTCGGGCTCCTCGGAGCGGTGCTGGCTGGCTGGGTGGTCGTGGTGATACGAAGGCTCAGGCATGAGGAGCACCCGGCGACGATCTATGCCTCGCAGGCATTCTACGGCCTGCTCTCGGCCCTCCCGGCGGTGACGAAAGTGTCATCTTTACCGGCCATCGCTTGGGTCGGGCTGATCGTGGCCGCAGTCGTTGTTTCCTTTGCCCAGCTTGTGATGACCCGTGCCTATCAGAAACTTCCGGTTTCACGCGGTTCCGCCATGCAGATGATCTTGCCGATCGTGACTGCCGCAGGCTCTTACGCCTTTCTGGGCGAAACGTTCCAGCCTCATGAATTCATCGGTGCTGCCATCGTCCTCCTCGCCACCTGGCGGGTGGTTGCGGCGAAATCAGCCTGACTTTTCCCCCATTGCCATTTCCCAGATGCACGCTAGCCTCCGCCCCTTTCCCATGACCGTTCCTGAGTCCTTCCAGCAATTCGTCCTGCCCACCTACGGCCGATTTCCGCTCGTTCCCGTGCGCGGCGAAGGCACGCGCCTGTGGGATGAGAATGGAAGGTCCTATCTCGACTTCTGCACCGGCATCGCCGTCTGCTCGCTCGGTCACGCCCATCCGCGACTCACCGAAGCGATCTGCAAGCAGGCCGCCACGCTGCTTCATGTTTCCAATCTCTACCAGATCCCGCAGCAGGCCGAGCTCGCCCGTGTGATCGTCGAGGACCATGTGAAGGTGCCAGGAAAGGTCTTCTTCTCGAACTCCGGAGCCGAGGCCAATGACGGCCTTGTGAAAACCGCGCGCCGCTTCGGCCATCAACGCCCGCAGGCCGATGGCTCGCCGCGTTATGAAGTCCTCACCTTCAACCAATCCTTCCACGGGCGCACGCTCGGCGGCATCGCCGCGACCGGTCAGGACAAGGTCAAGGAAGGCTTTGATCCGATGCTGCCAGGCTTCCGGCATCTTCCCTTCAACGACATCGCCGCGCTTCAAAACGCGATCCGTCCGGAAACGGTCGCCATTCTCCTCGAACCGATCCAGGGCGAGGGCGGCGTGAATGTGGTGAAGGCCGACTTTCTAACAGCCATCGCAGAGTTGTGCCGCCAGCACGACCTGCTGCTGTTCTTCGATGAAGTGCAGGCCGGCTTCGGTCGCTGTGGCGATGCCATGGCTTGGCGGACCATTTCCCCCGACCTCCACGTCGATGGCATCTCGTGGGCCAAAGGCATGGGCGGCGGTGTGCCGATCGGGGCCTTCTGGGTTTCCGATCGCGCGATCAACGACGCAGGCACCGCGCTTTCCTCGCTGATGGGACCTGGCTCGCACGGCTCCACCTACGGCGGAAATCCCCTCGTCTGCGCCGCCTCATTGGCCGTGCTCGCGGAGATCACCGAAAAGGATCTCGCCGGAAACGCCCGCAGGCAGGAGCAGCGGATCCGCGAAACCGTCGCGGCCTGGAACCTTCCCATCGTCACCGAAGTGCGTGGAAAAGGCCTGCTCCTCGGCATCGGCATCGACGCCTCCAAGGTCGAGGTTCCCGCCGGAAAAACCGCTGCCCTCGTCCTCGTCAACAAAGCCATGGACCACGGCCTGCTCATCGTCCCTGCCGGTCCTGAAACTCTTCGCCTGCTTCCTCCCCTGAACGTCACCGACGTCGAAGTCGATGAAGCCCTCGCTATCTTGCGCGAAGTGCTCGCTACTCTTGAGGGGCCAGGGGTCAGAGGCTAGGGGTCAGGAAGATAAGACCATGAATGTGAAATCGTATCGTGATCTCTTGGTGTGGCAGAAGTCGATGGACCTTTTCGTCGAGATCCACACACTTGTCCTGACGTTTCCTAAACACGAACTCTTCGGTCTGAGTTCCCAGCTCAATCGAGCCATCGTTTCCGTGCCGTCCAATATCGCCGAAGGACATGGCCGCCGCACCACTGCTGATTTCATTCACTTCCTTTCGATCTCCCGTGGTTCCCTCAACGAAGTCGAAACCCAGCTCACTCTCGGCATGCGCTACCATTACATTCCTGTCGTGGAGCACGACCTGCTCCTCGACCAATGCGCCGAAGTCGGCCGCATGCTCAACGGCCTGATGGACGCCCTCGAACGTCGCAATTCCTGACCCCTCTTCTCTTCCTGACCCCCGGCCCCTGACCCCTGGCCACTCCCTCCTCATGAAACATCTCCTCTCCATCGAAGAACTCACCGCCAAGGAAATCACCTGGCTGCTGGACTCCGCCGAACATTTGAAGTCCGTGCGCGGTCGCGATGCCGGCCAGCCTCTTGCCGGACAGACCTGGGCGATGATCTTCACGAAGTCATCGACCCGCACCCGCGTGTCCTTCGAGGTCGGCATCCGCGAGCTGGGTGGCTTCCCGATGTTCCTTTCGAAAAACGACATCCAGCTCGGTCGCGGCGAGCCCATCAAGGACACCGCCCGCGTGCTGGGTCGCATGGTTCACGGCTGCGTCATCCGCACCTTCGCACAGCAGGACGTGGTGGACTTTGCGCACTACTCCGGCATCCCGACGATCAACGCTCTAACAGACGACGAGCATCCCTGCCAGATCCTGGCCGACCTTCTCACCGTCCGAGAAAAACTCGGAAGCTGGGAAGGAAAGAAGATTGCGTTCATCGGTGATGGTTTCTCGAACATGACCATTTCCTGGATGTGGGCGGCCAAGCATCTCGGCTTCGAGCTCGCGGTGGCCTCACCTGCCGCCTACCAACCACCGGCAGAGTTTCTTGAGAAACTGGATGCTCCGAACGTCACGATCACCACCGATCCGGCAGTCGCGGCCAAAGATGCGCACGTCATCAACACCGACGTCTGGCTTTCCATGGGTCAGGAAGATCAGCAGGAAAAGGAGACCGCCTTCGGGCCCTTCCAGGTGAACTCGGCTCTGCTTGCTGCTTCGGCGCC
>JAIYDT010000055.1 GCA_027487355.1 Verrucomicrobiaceae bacterium | reverse complement strand
CTTCGCCCTTTTATCAGCCGGCCTTCTCTCTGCGCAGGGAACGCCCGTTTCCACGCCAACGGGTTTGTGGGAGTTTGGGAACTCGGGTGCCATTGGTCAGGCGACGATTGGATCCAATCTCACGGTGGCGGGTACCGCGCCTGCCTATTCGGCCAATCTGAGTGATGGAACGAGATCCCTTTCCGGTGCCATCACGACGGTCGGAGGCACGGCCAACCGACTGGTCATGCCCAACCCGACTGGGGCAAACGGTGGTGGCTCGTTCACCAACGAATACACCCTTCTCTTCGACATCTTCTCGCCTGCTGCAAGCCGGAGTTCATGGCGCAGCCTTTTCCAGACCAATACTGGCAACAGCAATGACGGCGACTACTTCATCCGCAACTCAGACGACAAGCTGGGGATCTCCAGCCCACTGGGCTACTCCGCCAGTGCGATCGCCGAAGCCTCGTGGACACGACTTGTGCTGGTGTTTGATGTCAATGCAAGTCTCACGGCCTCGACGGTGAAGGCTTATGTGAATGGCTCGCTTTTCCACACCCACAACTTCACCGGTGGCCGGGATGGCACGTATGGCCTGGCTTCGACCCTTCTTTTGTTCGCCGACAATGACAATGAGAACGCCTCGTTGAACGTTGGAGCAGTCGCCTACTGGGGCAAGACCTTGACCGCCGCAGAAATTTCCGCCCTCGGCACCGCGGGTGCCCAGATCCAAGGGGCGACTCTTTCCAATCAGGTTCCGGTGATCACGGAAGGCGCGACGGTTCCGCTGGTGACTCAGATCAACACTGCCACACCGATCACTCTCAATGCCACGGATGGCGACAACAATCCTCTCACTTGGACCGTCAGCACCCCGGCGACCAATGGCAATGCCGTGGTGACGACGAGCAGCAGCACCCAGGCGACGATTGCCTACACCCCGGCGCTGAACTTCACGGGGTCTGATAGCTTCATCGTGCAGGCCAGCGATGGCGCTGCCAGCGACACCATCCTGGTAAACGTCACCGTACTGAACGGCGTGGTGACCATCACGCAAGGTGCGACTTTCAACTTCACCCCCGTCATGAATGGGGGTGAGCAAACAGCCGTTCTCAGCGCCACCGACTCCAACGGCAATCCTCTAACCTGGAGCATCAGCACCCCTTCGCAGTTCGGCACCGCGCAAGTGACCGGGAGCAACACCAGCGGCATCATCCGCTATACTCCGGCCAGCGGTTACTTCGGGGCAGACAGCTTCACGGTGCGGGCAAGCAACAGTGGTGGCTCGTCCGACGAGATTCTGGTCAATGTGCAGGTGATCTATTCGTCAGGCAGCGTGAAGACATTCTATGCGGAAAACTTCAATGGCGCAGCCCTGTTGCCCGAGGTGACGACTGGTGCGGAACGCAGGATGCCGGTTGGAGATAACACGCCAGTCTGGAACACGCCGCAGAATTCGGGATTGGGAGTCAGCAGTGGCCCGAATGTCCTGACCAATCCGGTCAACGACCGCATCGTCGAATTCGCCGGCTTCAACCTGCTGCGCTCGGATTTCTGGCGAAATGGCGACGATCAGGGCCGCAGCACGGCCTTTGCCCCCGGGACCAACGTCATCGCCGTGGCAGATAGCGATGAATACACCGACGGCGGCGGATCCGGTGGCAACGGCGGCGGGGCGGAGTTCAACGTTTTCCTGCGCACTCCGGTTTTCATCGTTCCGGCGGCTGCCAATGTGAACCAGATGGTGCTGAGTTTCCTCTCCAGCTTCCGCTTCGAGGTCGATGAAACCTCGCGGGTGAGGGTGTTGGTCAACGGCTCCCAATCCGCGTGGCTATCGGTCCCGGACAACGGAGCCAACCCGGCGGCTCCGGTGACTTTTACCTGGGCGCAGCTCGGCTCTCCCGCCGCAGGAAGTACGATGCAATTGGAGTTCGCCCATGAAGGCGCGGATAACAACTGGTGGTGGGCGTTCGATGACATCTATGTCGGCGTTCCCAATCAGGCACCAATCATCCTGCAGGGCGAAACGGCATCTCTCAACACCGGGATCAATACCAGTACAACGATCAGTTTGAATGTCTCGGACGGCGACAATGATGCGATCCAATGGACCGTCAGCGGTGCCGCTTCAAATGGCAACGCCGTGGTCTCATCCAGCGACAACAGCCAGGCAACGATCACCTACACTCCCGGACCAAACTTCACCGGTCCTGATAGTTTCACCGTCCGCGCCTCGGATGGCGGGGCGAGCGATACGATTCTGGTCAACGTCGCAGTGCTCAACGGTGCCCCTGTGATTACCGAGGGCGAAAGCTACAATCTCAGCGCCACCAAGAACGGAGCCGCACGAAGTGTGACGTTCAACGCGACCGACCCCAACAACAACCCGCTTGTCTGGAGCGTCAGCGTGCCCGCGACCAATGGAAGTGCTCAGGTCACAGGAAACAACAACGCGGAAGGCGTCATCAGCTACACGCCGACCGCCAACTATTCCGGGCCGGACAGCTTTTCGGTTAGCGTCACGGATGGTGTGTTGACCGACAACATCTTGGTCAATGTCACTGTAAACGATCCAGCCTCTGACCCGAAACTGACGATCATTTCCAACCATGGCATCGCCACCCCGCCGCCCGGCATTTACCCGCATCCGCGCGACACTGCTCTGACGAACAGCGTCACGGACGAGATCGGTGCCACCACCCGTCATCTCTGCACTGGCTGGACGATGACTGGCAACGGCCCGACGTCAGGAACGGAGAAGACGATGAACATGACTCTCACCCGCGACTCGGTGCTGACCTGGAATTTCACCACTGAACACCGCGTCGAAACTGCCGTCAGCGGCAACGGCAGTGTGACCGTGCCGAGTGGCTGGTATGAGGCAGGTCGGCCTCTGCAGATCACCGCCACACCGGCCAGTGGCTTCTACTTCTCCGGTTGGACGGGCGATACCGTTGGCTGCCAGGTGGGCGGCAAGAGCATCGTCATCCCAATGGACCGCGCCCGCTCGACAATCACCGCGAACTTCAGTGTGAACTCCAACTTTTCGTTCATCGCGCTGCCGGACACGCAAAACTACACCAGCATCTCCTCGCCTGCCGATCTCTACACGCGGCAGACCCAATGGATTCTCGACAACAGGCAGACGATGAACATCAAGTTCGTCACTCACCTCGGCGACATCGTGAACTCGCCCAGCAGCGCCTCGCAATGGACCCGCGCCACCGACGCGATGAACCTGCTCAATACCCGGATGCCCTACGGCACCTGTCCCGGCAATCATGACATCGCAAGCGGCGATACAAACTACCTCCAACGCTTCGGTCCGAATCCGACCCACTCGTCATCGACCGGGCGCTGGGTCGATCCAGGCGACAGCCAAACCTACGACTGGTATCGCGGAGCCTCGCCGCGCGGTTACAGCTCCTATCAGATCGTCACCGTCAACGGCCGCGACTACATGTTCCTGCACATGGACATGGATGCGCCCGATCAGGATCTCGCTTGGGCCGCTGGCGTTCTGACCGCGCACCCGAAGGCTCTGACGATGGTCACCACGCACAACTACCTCGCGGAAACGGGTGGCTCCGGCATCTACGGCAGCGGGACTGGCCAGCGCGGCTACACCGCCCAGGCGAACATCGGCACCTGGGGAGATCGGCCGGACACCAATCGCCCGGCGGATGTCTTCAACGCCATCGTCAAGCCTTTCAACCAGGTTTACATGGTGATCTGCGGCCATAACTTCGCCACTTACAATATAGTCAAAACCAATAACTTTGGAAAGAACGTTCACGAAGTCGTGGCGGATTGGCAGTCTCTGCCAAATGGCGGAAATGGATTCCTGCGCATCATGGAATTCCAACCCGCGCAAAACCGGATCTACAATACCAGCTACTCGCCCTACCTCGGCCGTTATGTCGATCCAGCCAACAACGCCGACCACCAGGGCATGCTCGATCTTCATGACCGCAACGGCAGCGAGTTCGCACTGGCAACCGACTTCGATACACGTTTCAACACCAACCTCACCGTCGTCTCAGCCTACGGTGGCGTGACACCGCCGGCCGGAACGCTCAGCCATGAAACCGGCACGCCCATCGCGATTTCCGCAGTGGATCAGATCGTCGGCCAGACCCGCTATCGCCCGATCGGATGGGCATTGACCGGTGGCCAAACCGCGAGCGGAGCGGGTTCCTCAGCGGTCATCACGCAGGGTGCGGATTCCACGCTCACCTGGAGTTATGCCACCGAGCACTATCTAACAACCGCCACGACCGGATCGGGGATCGTCAGCACGAACAGCGGTTGGTATGCTGCCGGTGCGGTAGTGAACATCCAGGCCCAGCCGGATGCGGGTGCCACCTTCACCCAATGGACTGGCGACATCGCAGGTTGCACCCTCAGCGGCACCACGATCTCCGTGCCGATGACCCGCCCGCGCGGCCCGATCACGGCGCAGTTCAGTTCAGCACTGCCGACTTACAATGTGGATGTCGTTTCCGCCCATCCGGCGGTGACACCCGCTCCCGCGACCTACACCTATGAACAAGGACAAAGCGTCACTTTCACCGCCGCTGATATAGCTGGCTCGGACACCCGCCGCATCTGCACTGGCTATTCCGTCTCTGGAGCGGTCGTGCAATCCGGCTCTGATCGTTCGGTGACGCTCACCATTACCGGCAATACGGTTCTCACCTGGCAATGGAAAACCCAGTTCCTGATCACCACGGCCGCGAGTGGCCCGGGAACCGTTAGCGCAAACCAGTGGGTGGATGAAAATGCCGCCGCCATGGTGACGGCCACTGCCGACCCAGGTTCGGGCTTCACCTCATGGACCGGTGATACTGCACTTGGCACCGATAACGGCAACCAATTCAGCATCCCCGCTGTCACCCGCCCGGTCGGACCTCTAACAGCGAATTTTGCGACTGGACTCTACACCCTCACGGTCGTTTCCCCACAGCCTACCGCCACGCCAAATGCAGGCGTTTACTCCCATCCATTCGGCACCGCAGTGGATTTCTCAGCACTCGCGACGGAATCCAACGGTGCTCGCCAGCGCCCGACCGGCTGGGCACTGAGCGGAGCCACCACGGCCACGGGCTCGGGTTCCAGCGGCACGGTCGTCATCCAAGGCGACACGACCCTCACCTGGACCTTCACGCCGGAAGTGCTGCTTAGCATCAACGGCGGCTCCGAGGGAGCAGTTCTGCCGATGAACGCGGCAGGCTGGTATGCGCAAGGCGACAGTGCTTCGCTCCAAGCCAGGCCGCCATCCTCATGGTTTGCCTTCCGCAAGTGGACCGGAGATGTGCCGGAAAACTCCACCAACCCCAACCTCACCCTCGTCATGAACCAGCCGCGCACCATCACTGCGGACTTCATGCCGATCTCCAGCAGTGGAACGCCCAACTGGTGGCTCGATGAATTCACCAAAGTCACCGCAGCCGACTATATGGCTGCACGCGGAAACGACAGCGATGGCGATGGCCAGCCCGCTTGGAAGGAATTCATCGCCGGCATGAGCGACTTGAACCCGGCAGAACTCTTCAAAGTCGAGGCGTTCTCCATCAACTCCACTTTGAACACCCTTAACTTCACGGTGCCCATGCGCGAGGGTCGTCTCTATCAACTCATGGAAAGCGAGACACTCCTTGGCGGCTTCACACCGCAGGGCACGCCGATGCAGCCGGTCACGCCGTTCGGCAGTTTCAGCATTCCAAAACCAGCGGGAACCAAGCATTTCTATCGGGTCGATGTCGCACTCGGTGCCACCAGCGTTCTCGATGCAGATCCCGCGGCTGCCAGCCATGCCTCGCTTCCCGGAAGTGTCCAGCGAGACATGGTCGTGATCCCCGCAGGATCCTTCATCCAAGGTGAAGACACCGGACCCAGCACCACCCGGCCGGAGCACACCACCCATGTTGCCCGCTTCAAGATGGACAAGTTCGAGGTCACCCGCGCCGATTGGGAAAGCATTGCCACCTGGGCCCGCGCGCATGGCTACGACATCCCTGTCACCCTGCGTTACAATCAGCCTCCCTACAATGTCCCCGCAGATCACCCGGCGGTCGCGGTTTCCTGGTATGACTCGGTGAAATGGTGCAATGCCCGCTCCGAAATGGAAGGCCGCCGCCCGGTCTATTTCACCGATGCTGCCGGCACGCTCATCTATCGCACCGGCCAGGTGGATCTCACCACAGCGCAGGTCAACTGGGCGGGCGACGGCTACCGTCTGCCGACCGAATCCGAGTGGGAACGCGCCAGCCGTGGCGGTCTCGAACAGGCCCAGTTCCCGTGGGGCGATGCCAACGGCAACAGCCGCGCAAACCACTGGGACTATCAACTCATCAAGGGTCGTGCACCTGCCGGAGATTATCCCTACACTGAGAAAGTCGGCTACTTCGACGGCACCCAGCCCGGCGGCGCACCTGATGGCGCGAACGGCTACGGACTCTATGACATGTCCGGCAACGCCTGGGAATGGACCTGGGACCGAATGGGAGATTACAGCCCCGACACCCAATACAATCCTCGCGGATCCAACACCGGCACCCAGCGCATCCAACGCGGTGGCGCGTGGTGGAACTATGTTGACCAGGCCAACAACTTCCAACGCCTGCCCTTCCCGCCCGACGGCAGTGATGACTACGGCATGATCGGCTTCCGCTGCGTCCGCGCGATGCATCCGAACGAGTGATCTTGCAAATGCAGCCGTGCGGTCCTGATCTGCTTCTACTTTTCCTAGATTGTTGAGTCCATGAAACGCTCCGACTTCCTTCGCCTCTCCACCTCCGCCACGACGGGCATCCTTCTCGAGCGCAGCGGTTCCTTCGCATTCGCCCAAGGCGGCAGTTTGAATACGCTCCGGCCCTATCTCCAAACACCACGCCCGGATTCGATCTGGACCAGTTGGTGGTCGGACTCTGCGGCACAGGCATTCGTCGATTGGGGAACCGCCGCGAATCAATTGACCAACACCGTCACCGGCGGCGTTCAGAATCTCGGCTCAGGTTATCGATATCATTCTGCCAAAATCACAGGGCTCCAGCCACGGACTTTCTATTACTATCGGGTTCGCACCGAGACTGAGACCTCGGACGTCTTCCGCTTCCGCACACCGCCGGCGACAGGCACCAACACCGGGCGTCTCCGAGTCTTGGTTTTAGGCGACAATCAGATCATCTCCGGCGAAAGGCGTTGGGAGAAGCTCATCGACCGCGCACGAGTGAAGATCGAGGAGAAGTATGGCGTTCCGCTGGAAGAAGCCGTCGATTTCATCCTCAACGTGGGCGACCAGGTGGATGTCGGGACTCTCAATCATTGGCGGAACCTGCACTTCGAGTATGGCAACGGCGTGACACCGAATCTGGCCTCGATGACCACTGTTGGAAACCATGAAACCTATGGCGGGGACAGCAATCTCACCCTTTACAAGAACCTGTTCTACTACAACGAGCTTTCCTATCAGGGAATCGTCAGCCCCGGCGGCGAGGCCTACTACGCCTATCAACTGGCGAATGTCCTGTTCATGCATTTCAACAGCGAGACGATGCCCATCGCTGCGGAAGGAGTCGGCACGGTGCAGAAGCAATGGGCCCAGAACATCATCAATGCCGCGAAAGCGGATGCTTCCGTGGAGTTCATCGTCAGCCTTTGCCATCGACCCTATCAGGCGGAGCAATACGTGGGAGATATCTCCAGTTGGTTCCGCACCGAGATCATGCCGATTCTTGCGCAGACGGAGAAACACACACTCAACATCGGCGCGCACCACCACCTCTACGCCCGCGGGCAGACAAGAGATTGGCCGATTTATCACGTGATCTCTGGAGCCAGCGCCTGGGACCAATACTGGGGCCAGTCCACCGAGATCGACTATGATGACGT
>JAIYDT010000316.1 GCA_027487355.1 Verrucomicrobiaceae bacterium | reverse complement strand
GCGGCGGTGAAGGCATCGCCCTCGCCGAGCGGTGAGCTGGTCACCGAACTGGCGCTTGCCTATCAGCAACTAGGGAAGCCCAAAGAGGCGAGCGGGGCTTTGGACGAGGCTTTGAAGACTTCTCGGGATGCGCCTTTGCTTCTGGAGTGCGCGTTGAAGATCGAGACCTCTGCCGGAATGTGGGATGCCGCGCTGGGCCGCATCAATGGATTGCAGAAAAACGCGCCGCGTCCGGAGCCATGGATGGCGAAGCGGGCGGAGCTGCTCGCCAAGGCCGGTCGCGTCGATGACGCCCGCGCCGCGTGGGCCGCGCTGCGGGATCGCCTGATTTCCCTGCCGAGCCTGGACCGCGGCACTCCGCAGAATTCACAACTTCTCACCCAAGCCCGGCAAGCACTGGGCGAAGCAGCTCCCGCACCCGTCGCCGTTCCTCCCGCTCCTTGATTTCCTGACTTTCCTTTTAACGATCACTATCCATGAGAAATTCCTATATCTTCGGCGCTCTGGCGCTCCTCACCCTGCCGCTGGCAGCACAAGTTTCCTTGACGGGAACTTACTCACAGAACTTCGACTCTCTTGGCACCACCGGCACCACCACAATGCCCACCGGCTGGTCACACATTGGAGCCCTCGGTGGGAACAACGGCACCTGGAGCAGCAGCATTCCCGCCAGCGGAACCACTTCAGCGGCCACGGCAGGAACAACGAACAACACCTTGATCGTCTCCGCCGGCACCAGCGGTTCCAGCAACACCCAGGCTTACAATCTTGGGGTCTCGGGAAACACGGATCGCGCCCTCGGCACTTCGCCCACTTCCGGTGCCGGAAACATCCTCCAGCTTCGCCTTACCAACAACACCGGCGCCGCCGTGAGTGGCCTCCGGATCGGCTACGACATCCGCCGCTTCGGCGCAGGGACGGGCGGCGCTGAAACCCTTCCCGGATACTGGCTCTTCTACAGCACGAATGGCGGGACGACCTGGTCAGAAGCGACCGCTTTGCGACCCACGATCACAACGGTCCCGAACTCCGCTGGGGTCAGCAATTTCCCCCTGACGCTGGTCACGTTCGGTTCCCCGGTGGCCAACGGGTCCGAGATCAGCCTCCGCTGGGTGGACGACAACGCCGTGACCCCTTCGCCCGACCAAATCATTGGCCTGGACAATGTCTCCATCCAAGTGCCGGTGGTAAACTCCCTCCCGACCGCCACGCTCACCGCGCCGGCGGGCGGAGCGACTTTCGATGCGCCAGCCACGGTGAACCTCACGGCAGAAGCAACGGACACAGACGGCACGATCAGCAAGGTGGAGTTCTTCCGGGGCGCGGTCAAGTTGGGTGAAGACTTGGCCTCACCGTTTGAGTTTGCCTGGACCAATGTGCTCACCGGCAGCTACGCACTCACCGCCGTGGCCACCGACAACTCGGGCGGCGTGACCACTTCCGCCGCTGTCAACATCACGGTGACCAATCTGGACAACGTCGCGCCGACGGTCTCCCTCACCGCCCCGGCGAACGGATCGACCATCCTGGCGAACAGTGTCGCCCTTTCCGCCAATTCCGCAGACACGGATGGTGTGGTCTCGAAAGTGGAGTTCTTCAACGGAGCGACCAAACTGGGCGAGGATCTTACCAGCCCCTTCACCTTCAACTGGACCGGTATCGCTAGTGGAAATTACACTCTTACTGCCGTTGCCACGGATAACGATTCGGCGACCACCACTTCCACGGTAGTTAACATTTCCGTCGCGGTGCCGATCCAGACGACCCTGATCGCGCGCCGTCCTGCCGGTCAACCCGGCGCGGTCTGGAAGTATCTCGACAATGGCAGCAACCAGGGCACGGCCTGGAAAGAGACCGGCTTCAACGACAGCGCCTGGGCCTCCGGAGCCGCGCCGCTTGGCTACACGGACAGCCACATCGTCACGACGGTGAATTCCCCCGCCGCGCCGAACCGCACCATCACCACCTATTTCCGCCGCAGCTTCAATGTCACGGGTGCCGCAGCCATCCAAGCGTTGAATCTCAACATTCTCCGCGACGACGGCGTGGTCGTTTACATCAACGGCACCGAGGTGGCCCGCCAGAACATGCCCGCTGGTGCCATCGATTACCTGACGTTCTCCTCCGCGATCACCGATGGTGCCGACGAGACCACCTACTTCGCCTCCGCCGCCTCGCCGCTGCCGGTCCTCTTGGAAGGCGCGAACACCATCGCAGTCGAGCTCCACCAGCGTGATGGAACCAGCAGCGACCTCGGCTTCGACCTTGAGTTGATCTCCCTCGCGCTTCCCGGCACCCCGCCGACCGTTACGCTCACCGCTCCCGATGAAGGCAGCACGTTTGATGCTCCGGCCACGATCAATCTCGCCGCCACCGCCAGCGATTCCGATGGCACGATTGCCAAGGTCGAGTTCTTCCAAGGCACCACCAAGCTCGGCGAAGACACCTCCGAACCCTATGAGTTCACTTGGACCGGCGTGATCAGCGGCACCTATTTCCTTTCCGCCGTCGCCACCGACAACTCCGGCAGCCGGACGACCTCGGCCGCCGAGGACATCATCGTGACCAACGCCAACAACGTCGCCCCCAGCGTGGCCCTCACCGCCCCGGCCAACAACGCGACGATCCTCACCAACAGCGTCGCGCTCGCCGCCAATGCCACAGACGCGGACGGCGTGGTTTCCAAGGTGGAGTTCTTCAACGGCGCGACCAAGCTCGGCGAGGATCTTACCAGCCCCTACACCTTCAACTGGACCGGCGTCGCCACGGGAGCTTACACGATTACCGCCGTCGCCACGGATAACGACTCGGCTACCACCACTTCGTCGGTGGTGAACCTATCCGTCGCGGTGCCGATCAACACCACGCTCGTCGCGAAGGGTGCGACCTGGAAGTATCTGGACAACGGCAGCGACCAGGGCACTGCCTGGAAAGAGACCAGCTTCAACGACACCGCCTGGGCCTCCGGTCCGGCCGTGCTCGGCGGCGGTGATGCCCACGTCGTCACCAACGTGAACCTCGGCCCGTCCGGTGCCCGCTATATCACCACTTACTTCCGCCGCACCTTCAACGTCAGCGGTGCCGCAGGCGTGCAGGCGCTGAACATGAACATCCTCCGTGACGACGGCGTGGTCGTCTGGATCAACGGTGTGGAAGTCGCCCGCCAGAACATGCCTGCCGGAGCGATCAACTACCTCACCGATACACCGGACATCGTCAGTGGTGCCGACGAGACCACTTATTTCCCAGCGACCGCCTCGCCGCTTCCGACCTTGGTCAATGGCGTGAACACCATCGCCGTGGAAGTCCACCAACGCGATGGCGCCAGCAGCGATCTCGGCTTCGACCTTGAGTTGATCTCCCTCGCGCTTCCCGGTAATCCGCCGACCGTCGCGATCACCGCGCCGGTGGTAGGCGCCACCTTCGCCGCTCCGGCCACCGTTTCCATCACAGCGGACGCGAATGACACGGACGGCACCATCACCAAAGTCGAGTTCTTCAACGGCGCGACCAAGCTCGGCGAAGATCTGGACGCACCGTATGCCTACAACTGGACGACTGTCCCGCAAGGCAGCTACACACTCACCGCGAAGGTTACCGATAACTTCGGCCTCACCGCGACAAGCGCGCCGGTGAATATCAGCGTTGGCCCACCAAACACCGTCCCGCCGACCGTGGCGATCACCGCCCCGGGGAACGACCCGTATCTCATCGCGCCCGCCTCCGTTTCCATTGCCGTCGCCGCGGATGACAGCGATGGCAACGTCACCAAGGTCGAGTTCTTCAACGGTACGACCAAGCTCGGCGAAGACACAGAAGCTCCCTATCTGTTCGCCTGGACCAACGTGCCAGCCGGCTCATACGTCCTGACCGCCAAGGCCACCGACAATCTCACCGCCTCCACGACCTCGGGCCCGGTGAACATCACCGTCAACCCCAACCAGCCGCCGACGATTTCCCTAACCTCGCCCGCCAACCTCGCCAGCGTGAACGCGCCGAGCACGAACCTCGCCGTTTCCCTCGCCGATCCTGAGAACCAGCCACTGACGGTGACCTACTACGGTCGCCCGAAAACTGCGGCACCGGGAGCGGACTTCACCGTCGTGACTCTGCCGGACACGCAGTTCTACTCGGAAACCACCGCTCGCTTCCCGCAGTTCCTGTCGCAGACCAACTGGATCGTCAGTTCCAAGAACACGCTCAACACCAAGTTCGTTGCCCACATGGGGGACATGACGCAGAGCTACAATGCCATTGAGGCGGAGTTCCAGCGCGCTGATCAGGCGATGGACCTCATCGAAGACCCCGCGACCACCCTGCTCACCCACGGCATCCCCTGGGGCGGTGCGCCGGGCAACCACGACATCGGTTCAGGGGGCAGCACCAGTCTCTGGAACCAGTACTTCGGCATCAACCGCTGGGCAGGCCGCCCTTACTTTGGAGGAGGTTATAACAACACCAGCGATCAAAACTACCAGTTGTTCAGCGCGAGCGGCATGGACTTCATCGTCATCAACCTGAAGTATAACTCAAGCACGGCTGGCGATCAGGCCGTCATGGACTGGGCCGACGCCCTGCTGAAGGCCTATCCAAATCACCGCGCCATCATCACCAGCCATTGGTTTGTCGGCACCAGCTTCCCGCCCACCCAAGCATCATGGGGCGGTCATGGCCAGGCGGTGTATGATAACCTGAAGGACAACCCGAATCTGTTCCTCATGCTCTGCGGCCATATTCACGGTGAGGGCCGCAGGTCCGATACCTTCCAAGGCCGCACCGTCAACACCGTCCTCCAGGACTATCAAAGCCGTGCCAACGGCGGCGACTCCTGGTTGCGCTACTTCACCTTCAAGCCTTCCGAAAACAAAATCTACGCCTACACTTACAAGACCAACACCGGCACTTTTGAAACCGATGCGGACAGCCAGTTCACACTGGATTACAACATGTCCAGCACCGCCCCGTGGACCAACCTCGGGACACAAACCCTCAACGCCGGAGCCACCACCGCGAGTTTGGCCTTCACCGGTCTCGTCGCTGGCGAGGAATATGAATGGTATGCCGCTGTCACCGATGGTGTCACCCCGGTCAGCACAAGTGTTCGCAGCTTCACCGCCGTCACCCCTCCGCCTCTGCCGACCGTGACCATCGCCGCCACGGACGCCGCCGCCGCTGAGTTCGGCGCGGATCAAGCGTTGGTATTCACCGTCACCCGCACCGGCTCCACCGCTGCGGCACTGACCGTCCCGCTCACAGCCAGCGGAAATGCGAGTGCCGCAGACTACTCCGGTTTTGTCAGCAGCGTCGTCATTCCGATCGGCCAAGCCAGCGTCGCCCTGCCACTAACAGTCGTCGCCGATGCTGATGCGGAAGGACCGGAAACCGTCACCCTCTCCCTTGCAGCCAGCCCAGATCTCATCGCCGGATCTCCCGCGAGCGCCAACGCCATCATCGCCGACAAGCCATCGCAGAGCTTCTATTTCGACAACATCGCAGACGCTGCGAAACGCAATCCCACCATGGACGCGGACAATGATGGCAAGGCCAACATCATCGAATACTTCATGGGAACCCTTCCTGCCGATGCTGGCAGCAACGGCGTCCTCACCATCCCATCCACTGGAGTGAACACGTTCAAAGTCCGCTACCCGCGCGCCAAAAATCGCCCCGATGTCTCCGGCAGCCTCCGCTGGTCCTCTGATCTGGTGAACTGGCACACCAGCGGCCAAAGCAACGGCACGCAGACCGTGACCTTCGCCGAAGCCGTCGTCTCCGCCACCGAGGTGAACCCGGAAACCGTGGAAGCGACCGCCACCATCACCGGCACCGGCCAAGCATCGAAGATCTTTGTCCGCCTCAGTGTCGAATAGACCATGCGGTCAGGGAGAACCAGTCCGTGCCATCCTACGAGAACAAATGAAACCGGTGGGATCCCTGTCTGGAGTCTCATTCTCACGGGCTCCTCGTCCATGCTGGTGCGGAAATGCAAATGCCCTGACGAACAATCGCAGACTCAGTGCGCGAAGTGGACCTCCGGAGACGCGACATGAGTGTCGTGTCTCCGGGGAGATGATAAGCCACGGACAAGCACCTGTCTCGCATAGGGTTGGAACTTGGAACTTGGAACCTTCTTCACTCCGCCGGCCGCTCGATCCCGCCACCCTTGAGGGCGGATTCGTGGGCGAGGATGCCGGTCTGGAGCATGAGCACGGACTGTTGAACCAGATGCGGATGGCTGACGCTGTGGCCGGCCGCCTGGCTGATTGTTCGACCCGAGGACTCCGCCCTGTTCAACGAATCGCATTCCGCGCCGTGCATCGAGTTGGCCAGCGAGTGGAATGGAATCTTTGGAATCTGATTTCACGGACCGACAGAGTCTTTGTCCAGACCCGGCATTTGTGACCAACGAGTCTGAATTTAACTCTGGACGATTTCCGCGAAATCTGTCTTTGATATGAAGTTAAGTTCCACAAAGCCATGAAAGCATTCAAGCGAACCTTCTCATCCTTGTTCCATGTTGAGAATTTGCGAGGCGTGATAGCCGCAATGATCGGTTTATCAGGATTGGTTGTGTTTCGTGGCTGGGGGGAGGAAGCCATTACCCATGATTTCAGGCTCAGTATCTCCCGGTCGGCCGATGATCTGGTCCTGACCTGGAGCGTCCCTGATGTGGTGCTTCAGACTTCGCAGACCTTGAGCGGCGACTGGGTCGATCTGCCTGAGGCCACCAGCCCGCATACGGTGGCTGGAAACCTGGACAAGTCGTTCTTTCGATTGAGAAAAGTCTCGACGATCTCTGGGGCGGAACCCGCCTTCCTGCCGACCTCGGGCGGCACGCTTTACGTCAGGGGAGTGAATTTCGATGCAAACAGCACGGTGAGCCTCAACGGCGTGCCCGCAGGTTCGGTGACTTTTGTCGATTCGACCTTGTTGCTGGTCAACGTCGCCGCCCTAAGTGCGGGCCACTATGACGTGGCGGTGGTCAATGGCGCTGCTGGTCCTGCCGGTTTCACGTTGGCAAAGGGTTTGACGGTGGAAAGCACCCCGCTCGCCAGCTTGGAGGTTCCGCCTGGCATGGCGGAGGGGCGCACGGCCACTGGAGAGATCAATCTCACGCATGTGGACTTGCAGATCGACTGCCCGGTGGGGCCGGATTTTGTCATCGCCCGCACCCATCGATCACGCCATGAAGCGACGGGATCGCCCTTCGACACGGCCTGGGATTTTTCCTATAACATCTCCGTGGCCATGGACGGGGCCGATGTGGTGGTGAACGATGGGATGGGTCGCTCCGACAAGTTCTTCCGTCAGCCGAACGGCACTTTCCAGCGTGCGGAGTTTTTCCGTGAGGGGAGTTTGAACCGTCAGATCTTCACGCTGACTTTGGCCGACAAAACCATCTGGACCTTCCGCGCTCTCAATGCCGCCGTGGCACCGGGAAAAATCGACGCGATCACCGACCGCAATGGCAATGCAATGACATTCAGTTACGGTGTCAGCGGTCGGCTTGATCAAGTCACCGATGCGTTGGGACGGACCTGCCAGTTTTCCTACAATGGCTCCGGCCAACTGGTCGGCGTGACCGATTTTACCGGGCGCACCGTGACCTATTTCTACTACGTCCAAAATGAACCACAAGGCTCCGCGGGCGATTTGAAAAGCATGACCTCGCCCGCCGTCACCGGCACGCCGAATGGCAATGATTTCCCACTCGGGAAAACCGTCACCTACACCTACACCAAGGGCTTCGCCGACGAGCGCCTCAATCACAACCTCACTGGTGTTATCGACAACACCGGAGTGCAGGTGCAGACCATCGCCTACACGACGGAACTGAACCCGGCGCATTTCGATTTCGACCGCTCGGTGTCGATCGCGCTCGGTGCGAATCCAGCGACCGTGTTTTCCTGCGAACCACTGACGCCCTCGCCCGCCAATCGTTATGCCAAAACAAAAGTCACGATGAACGACCCGGTGGGCAATGTCAGTGAAACGCTTTACGACTCGAAGAACCGCCCGGTCAGCATCAAGGAACTGACCGGACGCGCCACGCCCGGCTTTCCGGTGACAGCCGTGGGCAACCAGCCCACCAACAAACTGCGGGCCAGTGATCCAGATTATTTTGAAACGACGTTGTCATACAACCATGATTCCCAAGTGACCCAAATCACTTACCCGCGCGGCAACAGCATTGCGATGACCTACGCCAATGATCTCAGCCGCGCGACACCAGTGAGAGAACGAGGCAATCTGCGCCAAGTCACGCAAACTCCCGCGCCCGGCCTGCCGAGCGATCAGGATCAAATCACGGAGAAGTTTGAGTATTTGCCGGGATTTGGGACGGGGGAGAGTGTGATAACTGCTTTGATGCGAGGAAACAGACGGAATGGCTATTACAATCTGGGGACTGGGGATCAACAAAGGCGTGAGGGAGGTCTGTCCAATCACTGCCCGAGTGTCTATCTTCGTCCAAGCAGTATGACTTTAGAGTTTATTAGGAAAAAGGCTGCAGCCGCGGTACCAAACATGGAATATCAACGCAGCCGCATAGCCAAACACACCGATCCGCGTGGCAATGTCTGGACGAACCAATTTGACGCGAATGGCAACCTAACCAGCTCCCAAGCACCGGGCATCGCCACGGGTGACTCCTTTGAATACAACGCCGCCGGGCAGTTGACCGCGCACGTTCATCCGGCCGATGCCAATGGCCGCCGCAAGCGTGACACCTTCAACTATTATTCCAGCGGCACGCAAAAGGGATATCTTCAAAGCGTCGTCGAAGACGCAGGCGCGGGCGGTCTCGCGCTCACCACCACTTATGCCTACGATGCCGTGGGCAACGTCACCGGCGTCACCGATCCACGCGGAAATGACACGCAGTTCGTCTTCAATCAATTGGATCAGCTGATGCAGGTGAAATCCGCGCCAGGTGGTGGTGGCGTGCGGCAGCAGTTGGATCGGTTTTATTCAGGGAGCAATATTACCTGTCATAGTGTTGGTAAATCGGTGAAGAACGAAGCTCCCGGCTATTGCCATGCCGTAGGTGACCGCATCCTCAATTTTGACGAAGAGGGCAATCCTCCGCCTTACGGCGAACTTTACACCGGTTATGCTCGCAACGTGCTCGGACAACTAACCGGCCTGACAGATGCCGCCGGAGGCTTGACACAATACGCTTATGATGCGAACGGACAGGTGACTAGCGTGCGTTCCCCGCTTGTCGCCAGTGGCGCGGATACGTTCAACATCGTGCATTACCAATACGATGAACGCGGCCTCCTGTTCAAGGAGGTCTCCGCTCCCGGCAGCCCCGACCAAAGCACCACGCAATACGATTACGACGCCAACGGCAATTTGAGCCGAGTGAGCGAAGGCTTGGAGGGAACGCCGCGCACGACGACGATTGAGAGTCTTGGGTTTTTGGCTTCCAGACCTCACATCCTCAAGGCCAACTATTACGGTCCAAGATTTGCGTTCTCTGCTGGCCGCGCAACGGGCGGCGGCGGCAACGGCCCTGTCAGTTCTGATCCTGATGGAATTTTTGAAACTCATGGCCCGCTTTTCGTCCGGCTTGGAGGTCCTATTCAGGGGGTGCAAGATCGCACCTATAGTGTCAGCCTCGACTGGTGTAACCTCGTAATCCAGGGGGGCGGTGACACCGGCCCCATCACTTCTGATCCAGGAACGGGCGGCTCTACTGGCCATGCAGCGTGGAAACGGAAAACACGGCAGATCCTAAAGCCTGGGTTGGTGCCGTGTCAATGCTTGGCGGTCCAGAACGGCGGCACCGACCCCGCCAATTCTCACTCTTTGGGGGCTGGGGAGGTAAGATACAAACCTAGTATAGGTAAGGACACTCTTATCCCTCTTTGGAGTAGTGAGATCTTGCGCATCCAGAGTGAGGGAACTGGAGACAATCTAGATATTTGCGATGATTTTGCTACTATCGGGTTTGCAGATCCGTCGCCGTATTGCTATCACTTTGAGGGAATTGAGTGTTACCTTTGGGCATCGCTCTCTAAACCCAGAAAAATCACCGACCCGATGGGCAACGTGACCGAGTTCCACTACGACGCCAGCGGTAACCTCACCCGTGCGGAGCAAAGAGGCGAGGTGAATGATGTTGCCGGAAGCGCGGGCGACGTGAAGCTCGCGGAGAGAACTTATACCTACGACGCGCTGGGGCGACTAGATCGGGGTCACACCACCCGCTCATGGAGTACGCAGGATGCTACGCCGCAAGATTCGGATTGCAGAATGTCATGGTCAGGGCGACAACTGGTATCAATCAAAAATGCCAACGGACACGACACCACCTTCACCTACGACACCGCCGGTCGCCTGAGCAGCGTCACCGATCCGAAAGGCAACTCCACCGCCTACGGATACGATGCCAACGGCAACGTCTCCACCGTGACCAACACCTTGAAATCCGATCTGGGCAACCCCGATCTCGTTTTCACCAAGAGTTTCGCCTACGACAAACTCAACCGCTGCTCCAGCGCCACGGACAATGTCGGCAACACGGAAACCTTCGCCTACGATTCTCGCGGCAACGTCGTCAGAACCACCGATGCGCGCGGCATTGTCTCGCAGTTCGAATACGATGGCCTGGGTCGCCTGACCCGTTCCGGGCGCGACATCAACGGCGATGGCTTGGCTCTGGAACCGGCGGACATCGTGACGACCTCCTCGTGGGATTCCAATTCACGCCTCACCTCGCGGTCCGACCCTAACGGCAACCTCACCCGCTTTGTTTACGATTCGCTCAATCGTCTGACCCAGACCATCGCCGCCGATAGCACGTCCCACTCGGTGACATATGATGTTCACGGCAACGTCGTTTCCTCCACCGATGCGAACGGCACGGTGACGACCTACAACTATGATCTCAACAACCGTTTGGTGCAGAAGACCATCGTCCCGGCAGTAGGAGTCGCGACCAGCACCACCTTGGAAACCTTCGCGTATGACGGCTTAAGCCGGATCACCCAAGCAAACAACAATGCCTCCACCACTTCCTTCACCTATGATTCCCTCGGACGCACACTCACCGAGACCCAGGACGGCCGGACCGTGACCAGCACCTACGATGCAGCGGGCAACCGCCTGACCGTCGCCTATCCCGGCGGACGCACCATCGGCTATGCCTATGACGCGGCCAATCTTCCCACCACCGTTTCCCTGCTGG
>JAIYDT010000309.1 GCA_027487355.1 Verrucomicrobiaceae bacterium | reverse complement strand
CTCTCGGAGCTTGGCTTCGATCTCCTTTGAACTCCTGCTCTCATTCACTGCGCATGAGACTTGGAACACTAGCGCAGAAAGAACCAAAAGCTTGACGATGGTCTTCATGGTGATGGCTGCGGTGATGGTTGCGTCGAGCGTCGAAGTCCTACGACGGCTGACCGTGGCCGAGGCTTCGACTGCGGGTTGAAGTTGTAGTGATCATGGCGGCTGGAACTGGAGGCGGGTCAGGCGTTAGGAGGGACGTGATGTGGGCCTTGCTTTGTCTGCGTCACGGCGTGTCCGGCCATAGTTGTCTATCAACGATACCTTCGACGCCTCGCGCCTCCGCATAAAGCCCTACAGGCCCGAGTGACAGCGTCACCGAATCCGTGCTCGTGAAATACACCGAGTAGGCTTTGCCCACCCGATCAAGCACCGTATAGCGAGGAAGAGGGTGTTCCTGCAGAAATTGGAGCGAGTCGGAGTAGGCTTCCTTGGTCTGCGCGCCATAGGCTGAGATCGCAGCTCGTTCCACTCGTTCTCTGGAAATCCTCAGAAACTCCTCCTTCGAAAGGTGCGGCGCGAATCTTAGGTCAATTCGATACCTGGTCTTTTCAGGAGGTACCGCGCTTAATGTAGGACTCACACGATGTCTTATCTCCAGCTCGAACGTGGACTCAATTCGAATCGAATTTGAATCATGGGTGATGGTCCACCTCTTGGGGTCGATTGCCTTGCGCAGTTCCGTCGCCAAATAATCCACCCGACTTTCCAAGTCGGCCTTCTCAGCAGCGAAGCCAAAACCCGTGAGAAGTCCTGTCAGGATCAAGGTCGGTAGGTTCATCGTGTTGTGGATTCGGGCCAACAGTGATTTGGCGATGAGTCGTGATAGTTTGCGACTTCATCAGGTTCAGGTGAGCAAGATGTGCGAATCCACAGACCATGGCAATCTCGAAAAGCGGCCAGGGGCTTCCGGTATCCGGGTGAATCAGCGTCATGCGTGGGGAAGGGCGCGATGGTTTATCGGCGCATTTGCTCTTGAGCATTGGCCTCTTCAACCTCCGAAATCACCTGCCCCGGCGAGGAATGCATCCCAACTCATCCCCCACTGATCGGTGAATGGCGGTATTGGTGTCTTGTGATTAAGCGATGGCATTCCTGGGATTTCGGGCATTTCTCCGAAGGCGGGCGATTGCCTGATGGCGGGCCTCGGCGGCCCTGCGACTGCTTCCTGGATGAAAGCGACCACGTCACCATTCCCATCACGAAACCAACCGTCCGAATAGAAGCCCAGAACGTGGCCGACGGTATTTCTCACATAGCCTTCCCAAGTAGTGGCGATCAGGGTCTTGTGAGGGTTATACACGAAGCACCAAGAGGAGATTGACCTGAGCCAACCGACCGGGTTGCCATGGATATCGTAGATTGGACGTGGATGCACGGCCTCAGCCAACCAGATCACGCCAGCAATTCAAATGTTCTGACAGAATATTGTGCGACGAGTCGAAATCAACGCCCGTAATCAGTCTTCGCTGCGGCGTTGCGTGAAAAAATCGGACCGGAAAGATAGGTCATCCGGGTGGCCTAGCAGAGGGGGCCGGGGGGGCTTCGGAGTTGCGCCTTGGGGGGAAGATGGGAAACCACGAAAGGCACGAAAAGGCACGAAAGGAGGGGCAGTCGTGACGGCCCTCGCAGTCATCTGATGACAGAGTCCGCCGCGATCCGGAACTCCCTGAATTTCGTGAGGTTTCGTGAGTTGTCTCTCAGGAGTTACGTTGAGGGCTTGGCAGGCTGACGTTTCCGTAACCTGGGCGACGCCTCAGCGATCTGTCATTTCACCCGCCGGAGCATGACTCGGGAGGAGCTTCGGGAACTTCGCGCCGTCGTCAGGGCTGGGAGGGAGAGCCGGACCTTTCCTCGGCATCCGGATCGGTCAGGATGCGGCCTTTGGGGGTGGAAAGCAGATCCTTGAACTCGACTGAATCCAGGGCTCCGCCGCCGGATTGAGTGGAGGAATCCGAGAGGCGAGGCCGACCTGGCGAGTGCGACGGTGTTTCCAATCTGGGAACTGGCTGGCTGCGGGAATCGGACGGGGAATGGCTGCAGGTCCCGACCAGCATGGCGGCCTTCACGACGAGGAAGAGGATAAAGCAGATCAATCGAATGGGGAGTCTCGTGGAGGTTTGACTGCGTGCGGGCTGGGAACTCGGTCTTGGGGCTGGAGCCTGGTCCCACTCGAGGTCTCGCGACGGGGTTGGCCGGGCGACGGATGGAGCCGCTTTCCTTTTGAAGGTGGCGCTGAGTTCCTTCGGGATCAGATCGAAGAGGGTCTGGAAAACATGGGGGCTCATTGAGGTGCGCTGGAGCCAGCGGAGGGCCATTTGGCCGTCCGGACCGTCCCAGGACTCGCGTGGGCTGTTGCCGAGAAACTGCTGCCGCCAGAAGGACTTGAGGCTTGAAGGAGCCAGCAGGAGAAGATCCGCCATGGAGGCATGCCGGTCGATCAACTGCATCCGGAACTCACGCTCGCCCCGGTCCAGGTTTTCATAGGCGAGGTCGGCAACGGGTGAGGAGGCATCGCGCGACCAAAAGGCGAGGACGCTGGCGAGATGGGAGGCGGCAAGTCCGGTGCCCGGGTTGGCGATGCGGCCTTTTTGAGAGGTGAGAAGGCGGGCAAGGCCGGTCAGGCCCTCGACGCCTGCCTGGCGGTCGAGTCGATCGATGATGGCGACGGTGGCGGCATATCCGCCGTGCTCGAGCTCGAAAAGCATGGCATCGGGCCTGAGCTTCAGGTCGGGATGATCGCCATGGCAGGTGATGAGGTCGTGCATCCGCTCCCCCCAGAGCATGACTTGCTGGGGATGGCGGTAGAGGAGGGCTTCCGCCGCCCGGACCAGGTCTGCGACGCCGGGTTGTCCGCTTCGGAGGGAGGCGTCGAGTTCATGGAAGGCCTCCTCGATCAGGCCGACTCCGGCTGGAATGGCCGGTGTCGTGTAAGGGAAGGTCGAGACGGTTTCCGAACCGGGAAATGCAGGGGCTTCGGCGTGGTGGTCGGGAACTGCCGGCGCTGGCTCCTGGAGGCTGATCAAGGGGGACTCACCAGGATCGTCAGTCTGCCGCCACTGGAGTTCTGCGAGGGCTCTGGTGTAGGCGTCATGCAGCTCGCGAAAGCCTTCCGGGTCCTGGTCGGGCCGGCAGAGCTTGAGCCGTTTCGCGTAGGCGCGTTTCACGTCCCGCTCGGTGGCGACCGAGGGGTCAAGTTCGAGGAGGGACCAGGGAGGCATGTCAGGTGGGATCGGAGTCCGGTTGGGATTCGCCTTCGTGCTCGTAGAAGCCGCGCAGGAAGCTATCGAGCACGGCGGCGGTCTGTTTGATCAGGAGGGGATCCTGGGATTCCAGCGCGGATTCGAAGGGATCGACGACGGCGGTGAGGTGATCCCGGGCCGGGCCCACGAGTTCGGCATAGACACGGTTCGCCCGCTCGAGTCTGGCGCGGTTTGGGAGCAGGTCGCGGGGGTGGAGCTTGAGCGGTTGAAGGCGGGCGAGGGCTTCGTCGATCTCGCGCTTCGAAAGCGAGCCGGGGCGCTGCTCAACGACGAGCCGCTTCTTGATGCCGGAGGAAAGGACGGTGACCTCGACTTCAAGGATGCCGTTCATGTCGTAGGTGAAGCGGACATCGATTTCTCCGGGGTGCTTTTGACCGGCTTGATGACGGAGACCCCCAACCTGGATCTGCCCGATTTTCTGGTTCTCCCGGGTCATGCGGGCCTCGCCTTGAAAGACCTCGAGCTGGACATGGTCCTGCTGGGGATGGAGGGTGTTGAAAACGCGGCTGCGGCTGACCGGGACGGTGGTGTTGCGATCGATGATGGGGGCGAAGTAGCCGGACTCAAGGCGACCATGCCCGGCATCCTTGGTGAGCTCCACGCCGAGGCTGTGTGGACAGACATCGGTCAGCACGATGTCACTGACGGCGTCGTCATTGGCCGAGAGGCCGGCCTGGACGGCGGCTCCGAGAGCGACGACGCGGTCCGGGTCGATGCGGATGCGCGTGATGCGCTTGAGTTGATCGCGGATGAAATCGTGAACGAGGGACATGCGGCTCGCCCCGCCGACGAGGAGCACATCGTCGATTTGCGTGGAGCTGGTGTTGCCATCACGAAGACAGCGGCTGACGACGGGACGGAGACGGGCGGTGAGCGAGGCGCTTGCCTCCTGGAGGTCTTCGCGTGTGACTTCGACGAGGCGGTGGTCGAGCGATACCGTGGCGACCGGATGGACTGCGAGCATGCGTTTCGCGACCTCGACCCGTTGCCTCCAATTGCCGGCCTGGGAGAGTTCGGGTTTCCATGCGTGTTTCGTTTCCAGCCATTGGCAGAGCGCATCGGTGTAATCCTCGCCGCCGAGACGGCTTTCCCCTGCGGAGGATTTGACTTCGACCACGCCATCGAAAATCTCAAGAAGGGTGACATCGAAGGTGCCGCCCCCAAGGTCGAAGACGAGGATGCGGGTTTCCTGATCGGGGTGGCGGTAGCCGTAGGCGAGCGCGGCGGCAGTGGGTTCGTTGATGATGCGATCCACGGTGAGGCCCGCGATCTTGGCGGCTTCGATGGTGGCCTGTCGCTGCTGGTCATGGAAGTAGGCCGGGACCGTGATGACCGCGCTGGAGACCTTGGTTCCGAGGTTCATTTCGGCGATCCGTTTCATCTCGGCAAGGATGAGGGCGGAGCAGGTGACGGGGTTCCACTCCTTTCCTCCGAAGCGATAGCGGGCGGGGGTGCCCATGTCGCGCTTGAAGCAGGCCACGCCCGACTTGGGATCGAGGATGATCCGATCCTTGGCGGCGCGACCGACGAGAAAGCCTCCGTCCTCGGAAGTCGCGATGACGCTTGGAGTGAGTTCCTCCCCGAGTTCGTTGGCGAGGACGCGCGGGCCGCCCTTTTCGAACACCGCGACGAGGCTGTTGGTGGTTCCCAAATCGATACCGATCACGGGATGGAGCGTTTCCCATTTGGAGGGAAAAGGCAATGGTTCGAAACTCGAGATCGGGGATCGGGGATCGGGAGAAGAAGGATTGACGATTGATGACTGACGATTGCTGATTTTTGATTTGGCCCCAGCAATCAGCAATCAGCACGCATCCAGGGGTTCTCGGATGTCTTTGGTTGCACTGCGCGGCCTGGCCACCTGGCCATTCGGGCTTATGGCTCGATGACGACAATCCGCAGGAACGCGCGGTTGCCACTGGGCGGGGT
>JAIYDT010000549.1 GCA_027487355.1 Verrucomicrobiaceae bacterium | reverse complement strand
GAGTGATCAGTACCGCTTCCGGGATCCAGGAAGCGGTAAAGGTCTCTACGCCTCTTGGCGTCAGTGCTTGTGATGCCATTCCGGTTGCCGAGGCGCACTACAGCTTTGGCACCGCGCTCACCCACGATGGAGCTGTGCTTTTCACCGAGTTCAATCGCCGTGAGATCAAACGCTGGAATCCAACCCATGGAACCACGTCCGTGTGGCGCGCGAAGCAGATGCCCGGCAT
The DNA here is from genome assembly GCA_027487355.1 of Verrucomicrobiaceae bacterium. Taxonomy (GTDB): domain Bacteria; phylum Verrucomicrobiota; class Verrucomicrobiia; order Verrucomicrobiales; family Akkermansiaceae; genus Luteolibacter. The sequence continues at coordinate 3,427 of JAIYDT010000549.1, read as the reverse complement.
GTTCGGCCTGAGCGCGAATAAGACCGGAGATGTCTTTGTAGGCATCGATCTTGGCGACAATGGAAACCCCGGCAAGGTCCTCCGCATCGGGGTTGACGGCATAGAGGCGCAAACCATCGAGGGCATCACGCGTCCGCGCCAGTTAGCCTGTGACCTTGCAGGAAATCTATTCGTGGCATTGGAAGGCGGCAAGATCCTCAAATGGGATCATGAAACAGGCACAAGCAGCGAAATCATGAGTGCGCAATCTCCAGTCAATGGCATCGCAGTGGGTCCAGATGGCTCTTTGTATCTGTCCGAATACGCGGCCTTTGAACAAATGCCCGAGGGCTACAGCCGTCCCAAATCTCCCGGGGTCGTCAAGGTACGGAGGCCCGACGGAACGATCAGCATCTTGGGCAGCGGCTTCTGGCGGGCACGCGGTCTCGCACTCAGTGGAACGCAACTGTATCTCTGCACGGAGGCGGACCGAGAGGATCATGGCAATTCAGGACTTCTCGTTCGCATCAATACCCTAACCGGAGCAGCGGAGACTTTGATTGATCACTTGGACTATCCCCAGTTTCCCGCAGCCGATGCGGAAGGGCGAATCTACTTCACCCTCGGCCGCGACAACAAGCTGATGCGGTATGATCCGGCATCCCCTTTTCAAGCAATATCCAGTCCTGCTCCTGATGTGCAAAATGCATTCGTTCGCGGCGGCCGCATTACCTGGACTCCGTCGGTCGATGGGACATCGTTTACCATTCAGTGTCAAAGCCGCACGATGCAAGGCTTTCTGAAACTTGATGAAGGTGCATCGTCCATGGACGGATACATCGAGGTGCCTGCCAACAAATTCGATCTGAGCCTAGACCCGCTCTATCATACCTTTGACAGCGAGCATCCTTCCCCAGGAATCTTCGAACTGCCTTCAGTCGAAGCCAAGTGCGCATCTGGTACGATCAAGGTCGAAGTCTTGCCGCTGCGATGTCATCAAGGGCAACGCTGGCCCATGCAAAATGTCGGCACCCCCAACGAATCGCCCGCGCCAGGCTTCAGCGAGCAACCCGAAGCCTTTCGTTTCTATTTTCACTGGAGTCCCCCAAAGAACAAACAACAATGAAGCCCGTCAATCTGGGTGGTCACGGTAATCCAAAGTAGAAGATCATGAGGAAGACATTACATGCCCTTGTTTCAGTAGCCACGCTCTCCTGCGCAACGTGGATTGCTGCTATTAACCGTGCTCATGCGGCGGAGGCAGCGCCAGGTGGAGAGCCAGGACTTGTCGGCTGCTGGAGCTTCAATGAAGACGATGGAAATGCCGTTAAAGACAGTTCCCAAAGCGGACATGACGGTGTTATTTCCGGTGCCAGGCGGGTAAAAGGAGTAGTCGGGAGCGCCCTGGAATTCAACGGGGTGAGTGATTTTGCCAATGTAGGTAGCCCGGGAAGTGGACTTGTTGATAAAGCGGTAAGCGTTGAAGCATGGATTCAGTCAGCGGGGAACAATGTGAATGCCAATCTGATTTTTGCCGGACCCGAGAGCCTTGATTTCGGCATCTGGATCCAGGGAGGCAGATTCTTCGCTGGTATCTGGAATTCCGATGGTGCTCAATGCTCCGCAGTTTCCCCAAGCGGCCCGACTCCAGGTCAGTGGTATCATGTTGCAATGACATGCGATTTGAATGCGGATAAGACCGTTAAATTGTATATAGATGGAAAATTGATTTCCTCAAGCCCGGCAGTTGGAACGGCAATAAGATCGGCTCACACAACCATCGACATCGGTGGAAGGACACCAAATGCATCCTATTTCAATGGCATCATTGATGATGTGAAAATATTCAACCGGGCACTGAGCGAAGAAGAGATCAGGAAGCCATACGAGGAGAACTTGAAAAGGAAGGCGAATGAAATCGATGTCGCCGGATACAAAAACAGTCCTTGGATATGGACGGGAAGCCCCGGGATCCCAAGCGCCTATTTCCGGAAGTCGTTCACGGCACCGGATCTCACCGGGAAGAAGGTATTCATGGTTTGTGATGGAGGCCATTACCAGGTGTTCCTGAATGGAAAGGCAGTCATACCCGTTCAGGATTACTCCGAGGCGCAGATTTTCGATATTACGAAGGAGTTGAAAGCTGGTGAGAATGTGATTGCTGCCCAAGTGAAGAAAGATAGCGGCAATTCCGGTTTTTTTGCCTATGTAGGATATGCCAACAAACAATCACCTGGTGGATGCGAGATGCTGACCAGTGGTGAAGGGATGAAGTGCAGTTCGGAATCGTTCAAGGATTGGTATCTACGAGAGTTCGATGATTCCAAGTGGACGAAGAGCACGAAGCTATCTTACTTCAGCAATAGACTTGCGGTTGATAGAAATTTTCCGGATCTGGGGAGCCTTTCTCATGATTCAGGCAGCCTGGGACCTCCGGAGATTGAAGGAGGAAACACGATGCAGTTTTCGAACGACGGTCTGACGCTTGTTCTGCAACAGGCCGGTAAGAAGCATGGTTTCAGGATTGAAGACAGTGTTACTCGTGAAAATTGGTCGATGCCTGGCCCTCCATTTTTGATCGATGATCAGGTATCCGCATGGGACGGCGGAGTGAGCTGTGAAAAGATCGATAACGGATTCAAGGTGACATCTAGCGGTTTTGAAAAGTATCCGGGGCTGGTCATCTCCTACTCGCTGGTTCTGAGAAATCGAGCTTTGGAAGTGACGCTTGACCCAATCCAGTTTCCGGCCGAAAGGAAGAATCTGACGCTGTCATTCCCGCTCGATCTTGGTTCGGCCAGAGCAGGAGAAGAAGGTTACATCGTAAGCTCGATAGGCAATTACGATTCGAGAGAAGGACGCATGTTTCCTGTTGGCATGGATGTCGAGCGATATAGAAGACCGGAGGGTTTCGAGGTCCGTGGAGAAGCCACGCTGCCATTTTTCGGGACAGCCAGACGGGGGCATCCCTGCGTCGCGATTCTAACGGATTTCCCGGCGGCGGATTACGAACTGAAGACGTTGGTGAGACAGAACGGCAATGGATACAGGCGCCTCTGTTCCACTACTCCGATTTGGAGTTTTGAGAAGGACAGGGTGAATGATTCGCGACATGTCAGGTATCAATTTTTGGAAAATGGTGGATATGTGGAGATGGCAAAGGCTTATAGAAAGTTTCTGATCGACACGGGAAGATACGTGACTCTCAGGGAGCGGGTGAAGCGGCGTCCGGTCAGCAATCTTTCCGTGAATGCCAGCTTTTTCTGGGGCGCTTATCCCTTGAACGAAATGGCACCATTCATGGCGAAGCTCAAGGAAAGCGGCGTCAACAAAGCGGTTCTGCACGTTGCGAACAGGAACGATTTTGTCGGCGGATGGAAAAGATGGCCCGAGGGGATGACTCCCGTAAGCAGCACCACCGAGGAGTTCAGGAATGTCGCCAGCGTTG
>JAIYDT010000344.1 GCA_027487355.1 Verrucomicrobiaceae bacterium | reverse complement strand
GCCGACCGTCATGGCCTGGTGCTGAAGGATCCCGCGCCCGAGGCTCTGTTCGAGGACTTTGGCGACAACGCCCTCATCTTCAGCCTGAACTTCTGGATCGAGCTGGACAGCAGGACCAACTCTTCGGTGGTCGCCAGCGATCTGCGCTACATGATTGGCAAGAGCTTCGCCGATGCTGGCATCGCCATCGCCGCGCCATCACGCGACATGAAGCTCGTCACCGAATCGCCGCTGAAGGTCGAGTGGGCCGGGAACAACGCCGGGAAGCCTGAGGAATCCGACGCCGGCACCGTGGTGAGGAACGAGGACTCGAACTGAGCCCGGTCTCCTTCGGGGGACAGCTCCAGTTTCAACCCTTGGCGAGCACGCTTCCATTGAGACGCTGCAGTGCTGAATCGAGCAGCTTGTCGGAAAAGATCCGCGTCTTGCGTTCAGCGGCCTTGGGATCAGCGGGCCAGCGGGCGATTCCCTCCCTGATGCACCCAAGCTCGGGCTTGCAGTTCTCCCGGGTGATCAGCCAATCGACCGTGGCCAGGGCCTCCATTCCCAGTGGCGACTGGAAGCCATCGATGAACCCGAGCAGATGCTCGAAAGCCTCGCCGTATTGCTTTGCCTCCGTCTTGAGAAACAGATCCACCCGTTGGCTTTCGGAGTCCTTGAAGCGGATGCCATCAAAGGGGGAGGCATCTGCCAGGCGCTTGTCGCAGGAAAGATAGCTGCCGTCCAATGAGTCGAGCAGATGCTTCAGACGCTCGGCATAGGGTCCGTAGCGGTTCGCCTCGAACCTCAGGTCCAGCTCGTTCGGAAGACGGTAGTGCTCGATGAAGCGCTCCAGGAACCATGCCATCTTCTGGATCTCCAGGATGGTGCACTCGATTCCCAGCACCGCGTAGCGCCGGACGAGTTCGGAAATCATCGCACGCGCAGGAGTCAGCTTCTTCACCCCCTGCTTCTTCGCCACGTTCTGATAGGCGGCGGTCGGCTCATAGACGATGACACGGGTCCCAGGCAGATCGCCGAGGCTGGCCTCGATGAGACTCCTGACATCCGGCCAGTTCAGGCCACCATTGCCACAGCCCAGAGGCGGCAAGGCAATCGACCTGACGTCGTGTTTCACCATGAAAGTACGCAAGGCTGTGAGGCCCTCCTTGACCCATTCGATCTGCGTCGGGTTCCGCCAATGTTGCTTCGTCGGGAAATTGATGATCCATCGAGGCCCGGCCAGCTCGTCCACGCTGGTGACAAATAGCTGGCCGACCTCCACTCCGCCGACCTTGCAGGCGGCCTGGTAGGCCTTGAAGTTGGCGGGGAAGCGCTCCTTGAACATCAGGGCGATGCCCTTGCCCATCACCCCCACCGTGTTGACGGTGTTGACGACGGCCTCGACGTCGGCTTCGAGCAGATTGCCTTGGGTGTATTCAATCATGGGCTAGAAGTACCAGCCCGGCAGGGCCTTGAGCGGGAGATTCGGGTGGGTCTTGGAGAGGAGCGGTCGGATCCGTGCCAGAACGGCTTCCGAATGACAGACGATCCCACGGAGGCATTCAAGCTGGATGTCGCCGTGGACCATCGCTTCTGCCTGATAACGGAGCTGCTTGCCCGGATCTTCGGGGTCGCGCTTGAAATTTCGTGAGTTCAGCAACGGCCAATCGACCAGCGACTCCAGATCTCCCAGGTCGTTCGAGAACTCCAGGCCAGCCGAACAGCCGTGCTGGTTGGTGAAGACGAAGCGCCTGCCTTGTGCATGCAGGTCGCGCAGCGAGGACACGCAGATCAGGATCTCGTCGTTTCCCCGCTGCGGCACTCCGTAGCCGGTCTTGATGTTCAGCATCATGATCGAATAGGGAGTGAAGTAGAACGGCACGTAGTCACCATAAACGCCACCGGGAGGAACCGGCACGTGACGCTCGCGGCGATCCCGGATGATCTTCTCATCGCCAATGCCCACGTAATCCGGATTCAGGTTCGACGAGTTCCGACACTGCAAGCCATGCTCCAGCATCCACGGCAGATTCGCCACATGCACGATGCGGAAAATCAGCGCCTTGTCTGGATGAAGCGAGGACACGGTTCAGGATTCGGAAACGGTCACCTGGCCGTTCATCAGCATCGGGAGCAGCCAGTCGCGGAGGGAGGTGAGTTCCTGGTTTTGCTGGTGGTTGGTGAAGATCATGGCATCGAATTTGGAAACGATCTGATCAAAGGAATGAACAATGCCCACATCCGACGGATATGCCAGTTGCAACGACCGGAGATCATCGCGATTGATCGAACCGAAGGTGGTGCCGTCGCCGTTGCGCCTTGCGAAAACCTGTTGGAAATTTCGAAGGACTTGGAACAAGAACGATGAGCTTCCGGCCTTGCTGCTCAGGGCCGAAAGGCCACGTCCGATTGCACAATTTTCTGGAGCGATGTTCAGCGTTCCGACCGGGGCCCTCACACTGAGCAAGATGTCCACTTTACTTGCCATTCGAGTTGGCGCAGTGGTGTATTGCCGTGGACTTGGAAAGCGCCACCCGAAGTCGGTAGAGCCTTGGAAGAAGAGAACTCCATTCTGCTCTTCATTGTACGTGTGACCGGGAGGTGATTGACCCATCGTGATGTTCGCAATCTCTGAAAGCTCTTTGACACCCCACCCCACCGGAATCTCGCGTTTGAGATCGGGGTTGAAGACCATGGGGCCGCCGGAGGTACGGTAGGGTTTTCCTTCGAGCTTGGGCTTGCCCATGGCAGCGGCTTGGGCGGCGCTGATCGGGAAATCAAACTGCACGAACCAGTAGTCATATAGCAGCTTTGCCATCGCCTCCAACTCGGCGTTGATCCGCTGATTGAGGGCGATCTTGGAATCGAGCGCGGAAAGGACGGCAGAAATGCGTTGTTGGTTCTTCGGCTTCGGGACCCGTATTTTAATTGGGTAGATGAAGTTTCGATTCAACGAAGGCTGAGCACTGCCAGAATTGTAACTGTCGAAATTTAGCCACTTGAGCAGGTAGTAAGCGAAATATGGATCGTTTCCATTAAAGTTCGTAACGTATAGAGCTGTGTTGTGAGGCCAGAATTCGGCTTCCGAAAAATGAACCTGCCCGAACGATCCTCCACTTCTGCCGATGACAATTCCGGGCGCTTTGGCAATCGCCGTGTCGTGGAATCCATTTTGTCCGGCAGCCCCCATTACGGGAACGCTTCCAGGCCTACGTTCATCCGCAGTTAGATCGTGCCCCCGTTGAAGCACGACAAAATCACCAAGTGTGATGTTCTGCCACTCAGTTGCCATAGGTGAGTTCCTCCAGCTTTTCCGTGACAACCTTTTCCAATGCTCCGGACTTTTCGAAGAGTTCTTTGAGCCTGCCTTTGCGCTCCGCAAGTTCCGACTCAAATTGCGTTGGCGTCATTGCTACATGGTCCACCTTCACATCGAAGTACTGCCCGGCGCTAAACGAGTGGTTCCTCGCGGCGATCTCATCGTAGGTCACCACCACGGAGAAATCTTCGACCACTTCCTTGTGATTGAAGACGCGGATGATCTGGTCCTCTTCCGCAGTGGAGAGCAGGGTTTTCTGGTTCTTCCCCTCCTTGACCTTGGTGCCGAGATTGGAGGCGTCGATCAGGACGATGTCGCCCT
>JAIYDT010000128.1 GCA_027487355.1 Verrucomicrobiaceae bacterium | reverse complement strand
GGACGAGACCGTCGGCAAGGGCTTCAATGAACAATTGAAGGCCTGGACCGAAGCGACGGCTGCTGCCAAGGCCGCCGGCCAACCGCTGCCTCCGAAGCCGGTGCCTTCCAGCCCGGCTCCGAATCCTCCCGCCGGCCCCGAAGGCAATCAGAACAGCCCGACCGCCCTCTACAACGGCATGGTCGCTCCGATCATCCCCTACGGCATCAAGGGGGCCATCTGGTATCAGGGCGAATCGAACGCCAGCCAGTCAAAGCAATACCGGACGCTGTTCCCGGCCATGATCGCCGACTGGCGCGCCAAGTGGAAGCAGGGGGATTTCCCGTTCTTCTTCGTCCAGATCGCCCCTTTCAACGGCCAGCCGCCTGAGATCCGCGAGGCCCAGTTCCTCACTCTTTCCAAGTCGAAGAACACCGCCATGGCCGTGACCACCGACGTGGGCAATGCCAACGACATCCATCCGACCCAGAAGGAGCCCGTCGGCCAGCGACTCGCCCTCGCCGCCCGCGCCCTGACTTATGGCGAGAGGATTGAATACTCCGGCCCGCTGTATGCCTCGATGAAGGCGCAGGGCGACAAGATTGCTCTCACCTTCACCCACACCGGTGGCGGACTCGTCGCCAAGGACGGCGAATTGAAAGGCTTCACCATTGCCGGGGCGGATGGAAAATTCGTTCCTGCCAAGGCCGAGATCAAGGGCGACAAGGTCGTCGTCTCCGGTGAAGGCGTGGCCGATCCCAAGGCCGTCCGCTATGGCTGGGCGAACGTGCCCGACGTGAACCTCTTCAACAAGGAAGGCCTCCCCGCCTCGCCGTTCCGCACGGATGTGGATTGAAGAAAATCCGAAGCTCGAAACCTGAAATTCGAAACGAACAAAAGGCCTCCGGAGATCACGATCTTCGGAGGCCTTGTTTGTTGGGGCTGGGATGAAAAGCGTGACGAAGGGTGAACGACCGGGGCAGACTGCATGCATTCAATTGCCATGAGACTCTCCACACTTGTCATCGTCCTGTTCAGGGTGTTCGCCGTCTACTGGATGATCTCGGCGGTTCTGGGACTCCTCGCGAGCATTCATCCCATCGCCGTTTATAGCGGCATCGGGGGGCGGGACATCCTTTATCTCTTGAGTATGTTGACGTTTCCAGGATTCTACTTGTGTCTGGGCATTCTGGGATGGGTGTTTGCCGCAAGCTTGAGCCGGAAGGCGGTGGGGCAGATCGATCCGACCATTGAGCTCAGCGGAGTCAACATCGAACACCTTTACGCCCTCGTGATCCTCGGCTTCGGGCTATACTTCTTCCTCGATCACCTGAGCCTTGCAATCTTCCAGATCAGCGAAGCCACGATGAAGAGCCGGATCGGCATCACTCAGCTTGGGCACCCTGAGCCGGTCCAATCCCAACTGCTGTCCCACCTCGCCCCCTGCGGAATCGGAATCGTTCTCGCGCTGTTCTCTTCCAAGCTGGGCAAGAAGCTGGCGACCTTCAGTCCGTAATCGGGCTCACTTGAGATCTTCGAGCAAGCGCCGCTTGTCCGGCCCTTCCGGCAAGGAATTCGCCCAGTCCTTCGCGGTGTCGGGGAAACGCTTCGCCATCATCCGCGCGTAGTTCGCGGCGGCCTCGTTGCGGAAATCCCCGGCGGGCTGGCGGTTGATCCACTCACCAGCGGCCTCGTAGTCCTCATTGATCCATTTCGTGAGGAGAGGCTTGGCGGTGTCTGCGACTTTTTCTGGCGGAAGGGATTTCCCCATCCAGTCGAGCCAACTGTCCGGGTGATCGAGTGCCTTTTCGCTTTGAGAAATACCTTCTGCCACACTGATCGCCTCGCTGTGGCTCAGATCATTCATCCAGGAATCCGGCTTGCTGCTCCAATTTGACGCCGCACCATTCCCCAATCCTTTCAAGATCTCGCGGGTATCGTCCTGTCCAACGGACGATCTGTGAAGCTCGGCCAGCAAGGCTGCACGCTCATCATCATCAAGAGCGATCGAGAGACGATTAGCAGCCTCCTTGCGGGGAGGTCCATTCAGCTTGGAAAGCCCAGCCAAAGCAAGGGCAGGATCGCGACCGGCGGAACTTGCAACCAGCTGTCCCAAGCTATTGCGATACTGATCCCCCATCTCCTCACGGTGTCTTTCTAACCAAGCGAATGCTGAAACCGGATCAGACTTCCCCCAGGACTCAAAAATCCTGGGAGCATTTCCCACTTCTTCGCGATGAGCAATGAACAACTCGGCCGAAGTTTCACTCAGCCGCGTCGAAGCCAGCGACAGAACGGTGGTCAGCAAGGTTCGGCGATCATTCTCGGCCAAGCCAGCATCCTCCAACAAGTCCTTGACGACCCTCTTCAGCTCCTTCGGCGAAAGGTCGATCAGCCGTCCAACCCACTCCCGCACCTCCGCCTCTACCTTCAATCGGGATTCAGGATCCTCGGAATCTTCAAGCGACTTCAAACGATGATAGGCCGCGACAAGCTCATCCTTGAGCCGCTCGGCTGGAATCCTCGAAGCGGATGGCCTGCTGGGTGCACGCGAACTACTACGCTCTTCGTAGTTTTCGTTTTCCGGAACTCCGATGGATCTGGCCCGGCTGACCAGAACTTCGTGCTCGGTCTTCAAACGGCTCACGGCCGACCCTTTGCGCACACCACTCCAGAAAAAGGCGACGCCCAGCAGCAAGACCAGCAGGCGGATCGTTCTCATGGCATTCATTGGCCCTTGATGGCGTTGAGGGTGACCGCGCGCTTTCCGGGATCCGTGATGCGG
>JAIYDT010000059.1 GCA_027487355.1 Verrucomicrobiaceae bacterium | reverse complement strand
GGAAAGCTGGCCCTGACCATGTGGCCACGGGGAATGGAACTGCGGTTGATGTTCTCGATGGACCCGATCGCGAGAGCTTCCTCAGAGGGCGGATGTTCGGATGCTCGGACCGGTATCACCGTTGCCCCCGCCAATTGATTCTTGCAGCTTGATGCTCTGTGCTTCAGAGGAACGGGCGATTATTTAATGCTGAGTGATCCCCAAACCCAAACGCGTTTCTCCGAGGGGAGGATTTTCCCTCAGACGCCGTGGTCGTTGATCCGGCAGTCGCAGGATGCGGCGGACCCGCAGGCGATGGCGTCGCTTGATCGCCTGGCGCGGGCGTATTGGCGGCCCTTGTATGTTTGCGTGCGGGCGATGGGTTACGATCACCCGGCCGCGGAGGATGAGGTGCAGCGGTTGTTCGAGGTGATCGCCTCGCGGGATTCACTGCGGGCGGTGATGCCGGGGGAGAGCCGCTTCCGCTCATTCATGGTGACGTGCTTGAAGAACTCGATGGCATCGCAACACCGGTGGAAGACGCGGATCAAACGCGGCGAGGGAGTGGTGCCGGGTTTGCTTGAAGAGGACTTGCAGGTGATGGCGCATGATGAGCCGGAGGTGGCGATGGACCGGGCGTGGGCGCGTGAGGTGTTTGAGCGGGCGTTCACGCTGCTGGAGGTGGATGCAGCGAGGCGTGGCCGGGCCGAGGCGTTCGTGGTCTTGATGCCGGTGCTGCGGGGCGAGGCACCGGAGGGAGGCTATGCGGCTCTGGGTGTGCAGCTTGCGGTGGCTGAGGGAACGGTGCGGAAGATGGTCTTCGATCTGCGGGCGCGACTCGGGCTGCTGATCCGAAATGAAGTGGCTTCGACGGTGGTCAACCCGGCTGAGGTGGAGGATGAGGTGCGCTATCTCGTGTCGCTGATTTGACAACCTCATGATCCGCGCGCTTTGCGACTCCGCCCGTCTGCGGCGAACCAGGAATCCGGGAATGCTCCGTTTGCTGCGGACCCGCAAAGAGTGCAGAGGGTCGGTAACGAAGGCTCGATAATGGCGAGATTATCCCACCATGCCATCCGTTGATTCAGCCTCTGAAGTCTGCCCCACCTGCGATCGCCCGCTGGTGAAGGGCTGCCTGCACTGCGCGATGCTGGCGGCGCTGGATGCAGCCACGCTGTCTGCTGCCGAAGGAAAGGATCTGCCAGCGGTGGACGCGACCTTTGCTTCCTTCGCTGATCCGGTGTTGCCGACAACGGTGGGGCACTTCCGCTTGCTGGCCCGGCTCGGTGCGGGCGGGATGGGCACGGTGTATGAAGCGGAGGACACGAAGCTGGGTCGGACGGTGGCGCTGAAGATGATCCGGGCGTCTCGCTTTGCCTCGGCGGAGGAGAAGGCGCGATTCAACCGCGAAGCGGCGGCGGCGGCCCAGCTCGATCATGAGAGCATCGTGCCTCTCTATGAGGTGGGCGAGGTGGAGGGCCATGCTTTCCTGGTGATGAAACTGGTGCGCGGCGGCACGCTGGCGGATCGCATCAAGGCGGGGCCGATGTCACCCGTGGAGGCGGCGAGGCTGCTGTCAGCGGTGGCGGCGGCGGTGCAGCATGCTCATGAAAAGGGTGTGCTGCATCGCGACCTCAAGCCCTCGAATGTGCTCCTGGATGAAGCGGGCGATCCATGGCTCACCGATTTCGGCATGGCCCGGATGATGGGTGACGACACGGATCTGACGACCACGGCGGCGCAGATCGGCACGCCGCAATACATGTCCCCGGAGCAGGCGGCAGGCCGTGCGCGGGAGGTGTCCGCAGCCAGTGATGTCTGGGCGCTGGGGGCCGTGTTTTATCAAATGCTCAGCGGCAAGGCTCCGTATGCGGGCGAGACGAGCCTGGCCATCATGCACGCGGTGACGAATGAGGATCCGCCGAAGCTGATGGCAAAGGATCGCCGCGAGCGTGAGCTGGCGGTGCTGGTGGATCGTTGTTTGCAAAAGGAGGCCTCACAGCGGCTGAGCAGCGCGGGGATGCTGGCGGAAGAGCTGGAGCGCTGGCTGCGGGAGGAGCCGATCCAGTCGCGTGCGGCTCGGAAGTGGTCGATATGGTCTTGGTTGACGGCGGCGATGGCGATGGCGGCAATGGGAGTGATTGGATGGTCATTTTTCCGGTCAACACCGGTGGGGCTGACGATCGTGGAAGAGCAGCGGGTCATGCCACCCGCTGGGATGGAGGAGGCGATCTTCGGACGGGCCGTGGCCCTGGATGGCGACACGATGGCCATCGGCGCGCCGCTGCAGGGCGCGGGTGCGGTGAATGTCTACGGGCGGGTGGATGGGCGCTGGGTTCGGCAGGCGATCTTGACGCCCTCGGATGGCCGTGGGGGCGATGAATTCGGGCGCGCGGTGGCGATTGAAGGGGATACGCTTGTTGTCGGAGCTCATTTGGCGGACAGCGCAGCACGGAACTCCGGTGCCGCCTATGTTTTCACCCGCGAGGGCGCGGAATGGCGACAGACGGCCATGCTTAAAGCGGCAGCTCCTGGAGCGGGCGATGGCTTTGGTCGGGCCGTGGCGGTGGATGCTGGCACGGTGGTCATTGGCTCGCGGCTGGAGGATCACAACACGCTCCGGGATGCCGGTGCCGCCTATGTCTTCGTGCGCGAGGGGCTTTCGTGGAAGCAGCAGGCGCGGCTTGCTTCGCCGCTGCCAGGGGCGATGCATCTCTTTGGCATCAGTGCCTGCATCGAGGGAGATACGCTGATTGTGGGCGCAGATGCGGAGGAAAACCTGGCGGTGCCGCAGAGTTTCATCATCGAGCGCCAACTGAACTCCGGTGCCGCGTATGTGTTCACGCGGGCGGCCGGGGTGTGGACCTTGCAGAGCCGCTTGGCGGCGGCGGAGGGCTACGGCGGCTGCTTTGGCTACTCCGTGGCGCTGTCGGGAGACACGGCGCTCATCGGCTGCTATCGGAATAACCGAAGCACGGCGGATCTCGATGCGGCACCGGACACCAGCGCACTGGAGTCCGGAGCGGCCTTTGTCTTCGTCCGCGAGGGGCAGTCCTGGCAGCAGCAGGCCTTCCTGAAGCCACAGAACAACCGCGCGGGCAATCGCTTCGGCTTCCAGGTCGCCCTGCAAGGCAGCACTGCCGTCATCGGAGCCTACACCGAGAGCAGTGGCACCACCGGCATCAACTCCAGTCCCGACGCCGCGTGTGCGGAGGCAGGCGCGGCCTATGTCTTCCAGCGGCAGGCTGCCCGCTGGTCGCAGACGAACTACGTGAAGGCCTCCTACACCAGCGCCTACGATCGCCTTGGCATTTCGCTGGCTCTTGATGGTCAGACGCTGGTCGTCGGGGCATCTGGGGCCAAACGTGAGCCCTTTGTTGATGGGCAAGTGTGGACTTTCAGCGTGAAGTGAGTCGGGCCCTGTCTGCCCCCCGGAGAGGGCAGAGGAACTTCAACCAACCGATCTCTGCTTCCGCAGCCCTTCGCCCTTCCGCGGCTAAAAAGGAGCGGTTCAAAACTTTTTTTGCCTCCCGTCGTAACGCCGAGCGGGAAACAGCGAGAACTTGGGTGTAACTCCTTATCGCATCAATTATGTCATATACACGCCTCACTCCGCCTGTTTTCCATTTGCGCATTCTTCTGCTATTCCTTCTCGCCTCAGTCCTTCCGGGCATGGCACAAAATGCCATCACGCCTGCAACGGTCAACGCCACCTCCATGTGGGACAATTCTGGAATCGGTGGTCACAAGAGCAAGATGATCGATGGAAGCGGTCTTACGGGCGGCGGCTCCATCCTCACCCAGGGGCATGACAACAACTCCAACGTCAGTTCCTGGCACGCCGGAACATTTCCCGGCGGCATCAGCGGTGGCACCACAGGGAATCCGCCTCCGGTCAACGGCCAAGTCGTGGAGTTCGACCTAGGAGCGAATTATAACCTCAGTGCCGCGCACATTTGGAACTTCAATGCCGCCGGCTTCACGGGACGTGGCATCAAAGATGTGACGATCCTCGTTTCCAGCAGCGCCAGCGGACCTTTCAACACTCTATTTTCTACACAGTTTGCCCAAGCCAGTGGCCTGAGCAATCAACTCGCCCAAGTCGTCCCGATCTCCGTCAACAACGTCCGCCGCGTCCGCTTTGCCATTCAGTCCGCCTGGAGCGGAGCCGCCAATGAATACGTCGGCTTGAGCGAAGTCCGCTTCTCGGGGGCGATCCGATCTGTTTTGCTCGACGATTTCTCAGCGGCATTCAACACCGTCACAGGAGGAACCGCGCCCGCCCTTCTTAGCACCACCGGAAATCCAGCAATCACTCGATTTGGTGAAACAGTTTCCCCGTCCATCATTGGAAACAATCGCCAAGCAGGGCTGCGGGACGGGCATTCCGCGAACGTTACGGCCATGACGATTCAGGACGGTAAACTCCAAGTTCATGGAAGCGCTACGGCACCATCTCGCTTTCTGCGCTACGGTAGTAGTGTGGGAACAACCAACCCAATAGCATCTACGGACCCGGCACCGTTCACCAGCGGGACTGTCACTCCGCTCAATCTGTCCTTGCAGCCCGAGCATCAACTCCTGATTGATGTCAGCCAGATGCCCAATCCAGCCAATCCGGTTGGCTTTGTGATTACTCTCGTCAACGGCTCGGGTGCTTCTGCTATCGCGTCAGTCCCCGCAAGCAGCACAGGTGTTGCTCGCGTTCTATTGTCTAATTTTTCTGGAATGACAGCG
>JAIYDT010000397.1 GCA_027487355.1 Verrucomicrobiaceae bacterium | reverse complement strand
AGCAGGATGACTGACAGCCCGGCGTGCAGGGCGGTGGGCCGCCATTCCCACCAGCGGCGCTTGCCGGTGGGGTTGCCGAATTCGGCGAGGCCGAGGGCGGGTCGATAGCGGCGGAGAAACTGCTGGGTGTTCGGAAGGAGGAGGGCCACCACCAGGCCGACGATGACAAGTTTCCAAACGCGCTTCGGTTTCACGACCAGCAGGGCCATTTCCGGCAGTCCGGTGAACCCGTGCGCGCCGACCATGGAGGAGAGCATGGCGGAGGTGGCGGTGACGGCTTTCGCGGTGGAGCCGTCGGCTCCGTGCTCGAACGAACCGGCCTTGAAAGGCACCCAGGCGATCAGCACTGCAAGGAACGTCAGGCCGATGGCGAGCGGCTTCGGCAGCGGGGCAAGGTTCCGCTTTTTCCGGAAGGCGGCCCAGCCGTGGTTGATGCAGAGGTAGAGGCCGTGCAGGAAACCCCATAGCAGGAAGGCGAAGCCCGCGCCGTGCCAGATGCCGCCGAGGATCATCGTGAGCATCAGGTTGACGTAACGGCGGGCCTTGCCCTTGCGGTTTCCGCCGAGCGGGATGTAGAGGTAGTCGCGCAGGAAACGGGAAAGCGTCATGTGCCAGCGGCGCCAGAAATCCACCACCGAGACCGCCTTGTAGGGCGAGTGGAAATTGAGCGGGAAACGGATGCCGAAGAGGCGTGCCGAGCCGATCGCCATGTCCGAGTATCCGGAGAAATCGAAGTAGAGCTGGAGCGTGTAGGACAGTGCCCCCGCCCAGGCCTCGCCGAAGGTGGGTGGGCGGATGCCGGAGGCGGCCATGTTGAAGATCGGGGTGGCGGAGAGTGCGAGACTGTCGGCCAGCACGACTTTCTTGAACAGCCCGAGCACCAGGATCGTGAGCCCGATCGAGAGATCGAGCGAACGCCCCTGACGCTTCTGGGCGAACTGCGGCATCATCTCCTTGTGGTGCACCAGCGGCCCCGCGATGAGGTGGGGGAAGAAGGTGACGAAGAGCAGGTAGTCGGTGAAATGGTATTCCTCGGTCTCACCTCGATAAGCATCCACCAGGTAGGCGATCTGGAGGAAGGTGAAGAAGGAGATCGCCAGTGGCAGCAGGATTTCCGGGACCTGAACCGCGCTGCCGGTCGCCGCCTTGAAGAGGCCGATGAGAAAGCCCGCATACTTGTAGTAGCCGAGCAGTCCGAGGTTCGCCACCACCCCGACGGTCAGGATTTTTTTCCCGAAAGGGGTGAGCTTGTGCCCGGAGATAAAGCGCCCGAAGAAGTAGTTCCCGACGCAGGAGCCGAGGATCAGCACCAGATAGAACGGCGACCACGGCTGGGTCGGGTCCGGATTCCACCAGCCGTAGAAGACCAGGCTGACGAGCACCAGCCAGCCGAAGGCCACGCGGATGGGGGAGCGCTGCAGGAACTGGAATCCCAGCAATGCGAGCGGCAGGAAGAGCAGCAGATAGATGTAGGAGTTGAACAGCATCGACCGGGATCAATCGTACTCCAGCTCATTCGGGACCTTGCGCCAGGAGGCGGCGGCCACTTGCTGCCATCCGGGAGTCGCCGGGGCCCAGACCTGCTGGCCTGCGGACTGGCCGAGCCAGGCCCCCCACCAGGAAAAGGTGCTGTTCGCGATGATGGCGTGGCGGCAGCAGGTCATCAGGTGGAGGTCCTCGATTTCATCCGCGCCCACGCGATCCATGACGCGGACGGCCGCACCGCCGTAAGCGATCTTGTTGACCGCCCAGTCGAGGTCATCGCCGAACACGAAGAACGACGCATCCGGAATCTCGCGAAGGCATTCCGCGACGCAGTTGTTGTAATAGTCTTCCAGCAGACGCGGCGAAAGTCGTTCGCGGCGGACATGAAGCATGACCGGGTTCGCGGCGGAGAGGATCTCTTTCCGGACTTGAAGGGCCCCCTCCGACTGCGGCACGGGCGGCATCAACTCCTTGCGAATCCTGTCCTGGACATTTCCAAAAAACTCCTCGTTCTGCCAATAGCCGTTCAAATAGATCGGCTTGTGGGCCGGAGGCGTGGTCCTCGAGAACAGTTCCGGCGTGAAGCCTTCCCCCTCCGCAAGATAACTTCGCGATTCCAAGGCCTGCCACTTCGCCAGAGTCCGGGCGATCTTGTGTTTCCAAGTGCGGGTGTCGCCCCCAAGGCATTCCTCCAGGGAAGCTTCCGCCGAGATGACGGAAAAGTGGTTCAAGCGATAGCTTCGACCGTAGTCATCCCGCTGGTAGCCGGTGCGGACATCAAGCCGCAGCGGTCGGCCGAGACGAAGCGCCAGCGCCCGCCCGGCGGCATAGCAGAACATCTGGTTGCCAAGGCCACCCTTCACAAGGGAGATGACCGGAGGACGGTCCGGATTTGATTTCTCGGAGGGATTCATGGTCAGGGATTGGGTCCGTCTAACCCGGCACTGGAGTTGGAGGCATCGTCGCTGGAGAACTCCTGGACCTTTTTCTCGATCCATTGGAACTCGGTGGCATGCTCAGCACGATAGCGCTCGTACTGGATCGGGAGGTCCGTCAGACGCGCCTCGACGTTGCCGGCATCGAGTTGAAATCCGTAGTCCGCCTCCTTGGGGTCGCTGACCGGCCAGCCGTTCATCCGTGCGAGCATCACATTTCCCAGGGTTTCCAGCCCGTGGGTGCCATCCGCCCAGTAGTGGAGCTTGCCATCGCCAACCCCCAGCGGCGGGATGGTTTCGGAGTTCAGCGGATGGAAGTCGATGAAGTCCCAGACCACGACCGGCTTCGCCTTCGGATGGGCGGCATTCGCGGCGGCCACGGTCTCGACGATCGTCCGGCGCACGCCGGAAAAGGTTGGGTCCGGGTCCTGGGTCAGGAAGAACACCGAGAGGTAGGCGGAGTGGTTGGGAGGCAGCAGGATCTTGAGATCGATGCCCCTCTCCAGGCAGCGGTCGAGGATGTGCGCGAGTGCCTCTCGTTTTGCCTTGGAGATCTCCAGCTTTGATTTCCGCCCGCGGATCATGCGGACTGCATGGGGGATTGAATCGGTGTTGATGATGTCCCGGGCTGGACGCACCGACCGATTCCTCAGCCAGTGGCCAAGCTCCGTGTAGGGAGGCATGTCGGCCTCGGTGCGGGCGTGCTCGGCCTTCTGCTTGGAGATGATGGTTCTCACCGAGGCGAGAAAGGAAGAGATCCCAGTCACATAGCGTAACTCGCGCTCGATCACATCGCCTGCAGGGTTGAGCGGGGATTCGTAAAAGCCGGCACTGCGGGCGAGGTCACTGGCCTCGGTCAGGTCGGTGAGATCGACCCCGAGATAGATGGTTTTCAATCCGGGCTGATTCTGGAAAAGGTAGTCCACGAAGGCACTCTGCTCGTTGAGCGAGCCGCCGCTGAGACCGAGGTTCACGACGCGCTGGTCGCCCCACTGTTTCAAGGCCGGATCAAGGGCGATGGCCACCCGCGACGAGCCGAGAAACGCGACGTCCCATGGCTTCGAGCGGGCAAGACCGGCCTTGGCGGTCCGGAGATTCCGGTAAATCTGGCGGTGTTT
Organism: Verrucomicrobiaceae bacterium; assembly: GCA_027487355.1. Classification (GTDB taxonomy): domain Bacteria; phylum Verrucomicrobiota; class Verrucomicrobiia; order Verrucomicrobiales; family Akkermansiaceae; genus Luteolibacter. Next base: position 643 of record JAIYDT010000397.1, on the reverse strand, counting down.
GGCGAACTTCGCGTCATCGCTCCACGGCGTCGGAGTGACCCAAAGCGGATTCACCCAGGTATTCACCAGGCTGAAGGTGGCCATCAGGAAGGCGAAGGCCCCGACCATTCCGAAAAAGAACCGTCGCGCGGACTTTTCATGGCAGGCGAGACCCTGGCGGGTGGTGGGTGAGGGGCTGGCCACAGTCTTAGAACTGGAAGTAGATGAACTCGCTGACCTTGTCGAACTGGGCGAGCGTGATGATCAGCAGGATCAGGGTGAAGGCGAACCACAGACCGGTCGGCCGCCATTGCCACCAGCGGCGGGGCCCGATGCGGTTGCCATCGAAGGTCCCGACATCCAGCGCGGGCGCGTATCGGCGCAGGAACTCCTGGGTGTTCGGCACGAACCAGGCGACCAGCAGCCACAGGCAGGCCCGGAAGGAGTGGCTGTACTTGGCGACGTAGGCGCTGTTGTCAGGCCAGCCATGGAAGCCATGGAAGCCGAACATCGCGCCGAGAATGTTCTTGGTCGCGGCCAAGGCTTTCGCGGTGGAGCCGTCGGCCCCGTGCTCGAACGAACCAGCCTTGAAGGGCACCCAGGCGATGAGAACGGCAAGGAAAGTCAGGCCGATGGCGAGCGGCTTCGGCAGCGGGGCAAGGTT
>JAIYDT010000213.1 GCA_027487355.1 Verrucomicrobiaceae bacterium | reverse complement strand
TTCGCGGTGGAGCCGTCGGCCCCGTGCTCGAACGAACCAGCCTTGAAGGGCACCCAGGCGATGAGAACGGCAAGGAAAGTCAGGCCGATGGCGAGCGGCTTCGGCAGCGGGGCAAGGTTGCGCTTTTTCCGGAAGGCGGCCCAGCCGTGGTTGATGCAGAGGTAGAGGCCGTGCAGGAAACCCCATAGCAGGAACGCGAATCCGGCGCCGTGCCAGATGCCGCCGAGGATCATGGTGAGCATCAGGTTGACGTAACGGCGGGCCTTGCCCTTGCGGTTTCCGCCGAGCGGGATGTAGAGGTAGTCGCGCAGGAAACGGGAAAGCGTCATGTGCCAGCGGCGCCAGAAGTCCACCACCGAGACCGCCTTGTAGGGCGAGTGGAAATTGAGCGGGAAACGGATGCCGAAGAGGCGTGCCGAGCCGATCGCCATGTCGGAGTAGCCGGAGAAATCGAAGTAAAGCTGGAGCGCGAAGGTGGTCGCCGCCGCCCAACCTTCGAGGACCGTCACCGGCCGATCCCCTTTGGCGGCGAGGGTGAAGATCGCGTTGGCAATGGTCGCGGCGTTGTCGGCGATGACGACCTTCTTGAACAGTCCCAGCACCAGGGTGGTCAGACCGACCGACAGGTTGGTCCAGCGGTGATTCCTCCAGGTTTCCTTGGTGAACTGCGGCAGCATCTCCCGGTGATGCACCAGCGGCCCAGCGATGAGGTGGGGGAAGAAGGTGACGAAGAGCAGGTAGTCGGTGAAATTGTATTCCTCGGTCTCGCCGCGATAGGCGTCCACCAGGTAGGCGATCTGCAGGAAGGTGAAGAACGAGATCGCCAGCGGCAGAACGATTTCCGGGACCGCCACCGAGCTGCCGGTCGCCGCCTTGAAGAGGCCGACGAGGAAGCCCGCATACTTGTAGTAGCCGAGCAGCCCAAGGTTCGCCACCACCCCGACGGTGAGGATTTTCTTCCCGACCGGCGTCTGCTTGTGGCCTGAAATGTAGCGCCCGAAGAAGTAGTTCGCGACGCAGGAACCGATGATCAGCGACAGGTAAAGAGGCGACCAGGCTTTTGACGCGTCCGGATTCCACCAGCCGTAGAACACCAGGCTCATCACCACCAACCAGCCGAACCCGGCCCTCAATCCGTGCCGGGCAATGAGCCAGAACCCAAGCAGGGCCAGCGGCAGGAAGATCAGCAGGTAGGTGTAGGAATTGAAAATCATCAGGACACGGATTGACCGCTGCGTTGCTATGGCATGAACCGGTCCGCACGGTCAACGGCCAACACCGGAAGGCCAGGCGGCCCGGATGCCTTCCGGCTGCTTGGGTTCAGCGCTTGGAGGAACCGGGCTTGACCCGGTAGAAGCCGCCCGTGGTGACGACTGCATCCACGCGATCCTCGACGAGGGCCTTGAGGCACTCTTCCGGCGTGTTGATGATCGGCTCCTCGTGGACGTTGAAGGAGGTGTTCACCAGCACCGGGATGCCGGTCCGGGCGTGATAGGCCTTCAGGATGTCGTAGTAGAGGGGATTGCTTTCCCGGCTGATCAACTGCGGCCGGGCCGTGCCATCGACATGAACCACGGCGGGAATCCGCGCCTTCCATTCCTCGCGCACCTGGCAGGTGATCGTCATGAAGCGCGCCGAGTAGCGGCTTTGCGGCGGCAGATGCAGGACCTCGTCCGCGTGTTCCTCCAGGAGGACCGGGGCGAACGGCATGAACTCGCTGCGCTCCATCCGGGCGTTGAGCGAGTCATTGATCCCGGCCTCGACCGGCGCAGCGATGATGCTCCGTGTTCCCAGCGCCCGCGGGCCGAATTCCATCCGGCCCGTGAAAATTCCCACCGCGTCGCCCGCCACGATCGCGTCCACGCAGGTTTCGATGTGGTTCGCCGTGACGCCTTCCAGCTCCGGACGGGACCCGAACACCTCATCCACCCGGCCGGTGTAGTCCCTGCCGAGATAAAGATCCGTCAGCACCCGCCGCTCCGAGAGCCATTTGGAAAGCCCGTCCCGCTCCAGGAGAAATTGCAGCACGCCTCCCACCGCGATCCCCTGATCGCTCATCGGCGGACACACGAAGACCGAGTCGAAAAGCCCCGAGTCGGCCAGCACCTGGTTGAGCCGGACGTTGGCGAACAAGCCCCCGGACACCCCCAGCCGACGGCTTGGATGCCGTTTGGTGATCACCTGCATCGCCTCCAACACGACCTCCTCGACCAGTTTCTGCACCGTGCAGGCCATGTCCTCGGCCGACATTTCCCCGGCCAGGGCGTGGATCATGTCGGACATCTCCTGATTGCTCGCAAAGCGGGTCGAGATCTCCCCGGACTCCTCCACCTTGAACTGCTCCCTCAGCCGCGCATAGCCGGTCGGGTTTCCACGGGCGGCCAGGCCGGTCAGCTTGCCCTCATGGCGGTTGATCTTATAGCCCAGAGCCAGAGTGGCGAATCCGTAGGCCAGCGCGAGGCTGGACACCGGGTGATCCTTGAAAAGCATCTCCTCGCCGCCGATCAGCGTGTCGATCCGGCCATCGTGGAAATGCCGCATCGAGTAGTAGCCGGTTTCCGATCCACCATCCGCGCTGTAAAGGAGCGCATCGTCCCAATCCGGGCTGTGGAAAAGCGTCGGCAGCACGTGGGCATAGTGGTGATCGTAGAAAAACACCGGCGTCTTCTCTTCCAGTCCGTGATCCTTCAGAAACTCCTCCGAGCGGAAAATCTCGCCGACATCCGCCTTGCTGCCGACCCGTGCCTCCTTGGCCATCGGCACCGTGCGGTTGCCCCCGGCGAAGGCCTCGATCCCGCGTCGGATCCGGTGCGCCAGGGGAAAGCCATCGTGCTTGAAATAGCGGATCGGAAAGTGCGATCGGCTCAGCGCCACCGCCGCCAGATCGCGCGGCTGGATGCCCCCGATCGAGAGCACCTCGCGGATCGACTCCACCGGCACCCGGCCCCCGTCGGATTTCACACGGGTCAGACGCTCCAGCGGCACAGCGGCGATCAGATCGTATCCCTTGTAAAGGCAGGCGGACGCATCGTGGCCACTGGCGGAAATCCCGAGAATGTAACTCATGACGGAAAGGAAGGCGGTTTCCCGCATCGCCCCGGGTGCCTCTGGCAAGCCCTTGTTTCAACCATGCAGGGAGCAACCTATTTCGTGCTACGTGCTCGTGAGTCAAGCACCGCGTAGTCGGCGGCCCAAAAATCGGACCCGCCGGGCAGCTCCATGCCAGGGGCTGAATCCGGAAATGCCGCCCCGCCATTGACCCCGCCCCACGATCCGGGTTCCAGTCGGGCCAGCTCCGTCATGAACCCGCCCCGCATCGCCCTTCTTGGCAAATCCCGCAGCATCCTCAGCTGGTATGAGGACGCCCTCGAGGGATTCCGGCTCCAGGGCTGCGAGGTGGCCGCCATTTCCTATCAGGCGGAGTCGCCGTCGGAACGCCTCTCCCAGAAGCGCGGCGAGGGAAAGGAGCTCCACAATCCGGAAATCGTCCGGCGCAGCGCCTCCCAGTTGGCCGCATTTTCCCCGGACCTCGTCCTCGTGCTCAACAAGGCCGGCCTGCCCGCCCCGGTGGCCGAGGCCTGGAAGCAGTCCCTTCGCCCCTCCGTGCCGATGGTCGGCTGGCTGTGCGACTGCTTCAACGAGGTGCCGCGCGACCAGGTTCCCGTCTTCGAGTCGGTCTATTACTTCGACAGCCACTGCCTCGGCGCGCTGCGGGACTTTCA
>JAIYDT010000561.1 GCA_027487355.1 Verrucomicrobiaceae bacterium | reverse complement strand
ACGAGTCAGACATCAGGACGGCGCAGCCTGACCCAGCCCGGGCCGGAGGGCAAGGCGTGGGACGTCTGCCGACGGTGCATTTTTGACCGGACCTTGATCTTCCAAGGATTCAGCGCCGAAACCCGCGCGGCGGGCGGTCAATGCAGGGTGCCAAATCGCCGGGTCAGCTCGTCGTATCGGAACTGGAAAATGCGCTCGAGTTTCGGCTTCACGATGATCGGATGAACGATCAAGCCGATCGGGCCGAACGGGAGCCCGTAATTCACCTCGTCGCAGGCCAGCACACCCCCCTCGATCGGCTCGAAGGTGTGTCGATGGTGCCAGAAGGCGTAGGGGCCAAACCGCTGTTCATCGATGAACGAACGGCCTTCGTCGACCGCCTTGATCTCAGTCACCCAGGAGACCCAGGTCAGCGGCGCGACCTTGACCTTGTAGCAGATGATCTGGCCCTCGAACATCTTCTTGGGAGGATCGCCGAGGATCTTGAAGCCGAGTTCCGGAGGCGTGATGGAGTCGAGATTCGCGGGCGAGGAAAAGAAATCCCAGGCATGCTCCATCGAAATCGGGAGCTTCTGGGAGCGGGTGAACCGGTGGATCTTCATGGTGACAGCCTGTGCCTGATCTCAAGTCCCGCAACCGTGGATTTCACCACTTCGGCTCCATGCCGAGGGACTTGGCGAGAAAGGCCCATTCGTCCGCCGTCTTTTCGATCATCTTCGCGAGTGCGGTTCCGGCTCCGTGGCCGGCACTGGATTCCACGCGGATCAGCACGGGCGGACCATCCTTCGACTGACATTCCTGAAGTCGCGCGGCGAACTTGAAGCTGTGCGCGGGCACCACGCGGTCGTCATGATCCGACGTTGTCACCAAGGTGGCGGGATAGCGGGTGCCGGGCCTGAGGTTGTGATAGGGCGAGTAGGCGTAAAGGGCCTTGAACTCCTCGGGATTCTCCGAGCTGCCGTAGTCACTTTTCCAGGCCCAGCCGATGGTGAACTTCTGGAAACGCAGCATGTCCATCACGCCCACCGCTGGTAGCGCAGCGGCGAAAAGCTCCGGCCGCTGGGTCATGCAGGCCCCGACGAGCAGTCCGCCATTGCTGCCGCCCTGGATGGCGAGCTTTTCACGCGAGGTGATCCGGTTGGAGATCAGCCATTCTCCGGCGGCGATGAAGTCATTGAAGACGTTCTGTTTCCGCAGCTTCGTCCCGGCTTCGTGCCATTCGCGACCATACTCACCGCCGCCGCGGAGGTTCGCAACCACCAGCACGCCACCCATTTCCAGCCACACCGCACGGCTGATCGAGAAACCGGGTGTCATGGTGGAATTGAAGCCGCCATAGCCGTAAAGAAGCGTCGGATTCGTCCCATCGCGCACCAGGCCCTTCTTGTGGACGATGAACATCGGCACGCGGGTGCCGTCCTTGCTCGGGTAGAAGACCTGCTCGGTTTCGTAGGCGGCGCTGTCAAACTCGACCTTCGGACGACGGAACAAGCGGCTTTTTCCCGTGGCGAGATCGAGTTGATGGATCGAGCCCGGCTCGGTGAAACCCGTGAAGCCATAGAACGTCGTCTTGTCCTTCGAGCGGCCACCAAACCCGCCCACATCGCCGATGCCCGGCAGCTCCAGGTCGCGCAGTTTCTTTCCGGTGAAATCATAACAACTCACCGCGCTCTTCGCATCCTGCAGATAGGTGCAGACGAGTTGCCCACCGACTGAACTCACCGCGTCGAGTTGATGCTTCGTTTCCGGAATGATCTCCTTCCACTCGGACTTCGCGGGCTTGGTCACGTCGATCGCGATCACCCGACCCAGCGGGGCGTTCAGGTCGGTCTTGAAAAGGAAAACCGTTCCGACGTGATCGATGAAGTCATAAGAGGCATCGGCCTCATTGAGGAGCTCGACCACCTTGGCCGCCGGGTCTTTCAGATCGCGGTAGAACACCCGGTTCTTGCGTTCGGTGCCCTCCTGGAGATTGAGGATAAGATACGTACCATCTTCCGTGACTCCGCCGCCGATGTTCCAGTTGGGTTGGTCCTTGCGCTCATAGATGATGACGTCGTCCTCCTGCTTCGTGCCGATCTTGTGGAAACAGAATTTCTGGAACTCGTTCTTCCGCGTCAAAGTCTGGCCCTCCGGCGGCGCATCGAAGCGGCTGTAGTAGAATCCGCTGCCATCGCGGGCCCAGGAAATGCCGCTGAACTTCACCCAGCGCAGGTGGTCGTCGAGGTCCTTGCCCGTCGCCACATCCCGCACCCGGATTTCCTGCCAATCGCTGCCTCCCGAAGAAAGCTTGTAGGCCAGCAGGCGACCATCCTCGCTGGGCTCGTGGCCTGCCAACGAAACCGTGCCGTCCTTCGAAAGCGTGTTCGGATCGAGCAGCACCCGACCTTCCCCATCCGCTGTGTCCGCCACCATCAGCACCGACTGGTTCTGCAGGCCGGAGTTTCGGGAAAAGAACCACTTGCCACCAGACTCCTCGGGCATGCCGATCCGCTCGTAGTTCCAGAGGGCTGCCAGCCGCTTGCGGATCGCCTCGCGCTGCGAAATCGACTTCAGATACGTCCCGGTGACCTCATTCTCGGCCTTGATCCAAGCCTTGGTGTCGGCCGCGTTGTCGTCCTCCAGCCAGCGATACGGATCCTCGACCTTGGTGCCGAAGTAGTCATCGACCACCGCCTCCTTGCGGGTCTCAGGATAAGTTGGAGCGGCCAGGGCGGATAGGGGAAGCAGGCTGAGGAGCAACGATTTCATGTGGCAAAATGGAATGCCCTCAACCTGCGCGGCAATGTTCTTCCGTCAACGTCGGATCAGCCTGCAGACGCCTGATTCCTCTCATCGACCTGCTCGTTGAGCGTGCAGAAGTCGTAGAGCCAGCCGATGCCGAAGACCCCGCCGGTCAAGAGCCAGAGGATGCCGGTGCCGATTTTCCCGAGGTAAAAGCGGTGCACCCCGAAGATCCCCAGGAAGGTCTGGAGAATCCACGCCACCGAGTAGTCATAACGCCCCGGGGTGAAGCGTCGGGCGGCCTCTTTTTCCATGGATGGAATCAGGAACAGGTCGACCAGCCACCCGATGCCCAGAAGCCCGGCGGTGAAAAACCAAATCACTCCGGTGATCGGCTTGCCGAAGTAGAAGCGGTGTGCGCCGGTGAAACCGAAGATCCAGAGCAAGTAGCCGATCGTCTTGCTGTGTGTGGGTGTTTGCATGCCGACTGGATAGCCGCGCTCCACCAGCCCGTCCCTTGTAAAGTCCGGGCTTGTTTGGAGCGCTCGATCCGGCCGGTCACTTTCCGCCCAACAAGATCTCGTGGATGATGAGCCAGTTTTCCTGAGGCGCTGTCACCCGCACACGGAGCTGCTTCGTCCCCGCTGCGGCGGTTCCTGAAGCCTTGCCGTCCTTGAATTCGGCGAGCTTGGTCCAGGTGCTGCCATCGGTGGAGGCCTCCAGCACACCTGATTCCAGCTTGTCGCCGTTCCTGCTGGCAGGTCCGCCGGTGACCACTTCGACAGCAGTGGCTGCCGTGAGTGGTGACTTCAGCTTCAACGTCACATCGTCGTCCGTCTTCAAGGCCCGGTTCGCCCAGAAGAACGTGTCCTGGCGGCCATCGAAGGCCGACTCGATGAAATGGCCCTCATACAGGTCGAGCGACGACTGGATCACCGAGCCATCCTTCGTTTCCTTCTTTGGTGTGGGCACCGGCTTGGCGTAGTTGAGCTTGCCGCCGTCGTAGTGCTTCATCAGTCCGGTCAAGCGGCTACTAAAGTCATCGTAGTTCTTCAGGGCCACCGGTGTCCAGGCCACCTCCGCCAGCGCGGCGATGCGGGGAAAGGCCATGTACTCGACCTTCTTCATGTCCTTGCCATACTCCGTCCAGAGCTGCGCCTGAGTCCCGAGGATCTGCTTTTCCTGCGCGGCGTTCTCCGCCACGAAAGTCGGGTTGTAGGAATAGACCTTTTCGATCGGGAGCATGCCGCCAATGCATTCGAACTCCTTGCCCTTGGCCATTTCCGAAGCTCCGGGAGCCTGGTAGTAATCGAAGTAGGTGTGCGAGGTCGTGGCCATCACCACATCATTGCCGAGGGAAAGCGCATGCTTCGCCCACTTCGCATCGCGCCAGACCATCATCGTCGCGGTCTTCGGCAGTCCACCCTCCTGGATCTCGTCCCAGCCGATCAATCGACGGCCCTTGGATTCGAGGTATTTCCCGATCTGCCGGACGAACCAGCTCTGCAGCTCCTCCTCATCCTTCAGCCCCTCGCGCTTCATCAGGTCCTGCGCATACTTCGACTGCTTCCACTGGGTCTTCGGAGCTTCGTCGCCGCCGATGTGAATGAACTTCGAGGGAAACAGCTCACACACCTCACCCAGCACGTCCTGCAGGAAACGGAAGGTCTCCTCCTTCGGCGCGAAGATGTACGGATGCACGCCCCAACGCGTCATCACCTTCGGCGCGTAGCCGGGAATGTCGCTGTTGCCCAGCTCCGGATACGCGGCAATGGCGGCGGCCGCATGACCGGGCATCTCGATTTCCGGAATGATCGTGACGTGTCGCGCGGTTGCATAGGCCACCACGTCCTTGATCTGCTCCTGCGTGTAGAAGCCACCGTAGCGAACGCCGTCGTCGCTGTTGCGATTTCCGTAGGGCGGCGAAGAGTCACGCCAGGCACCGACACTGGTCAGCTTGGGATACTTCTTGATCTCGATCCGCCAGCCCTGGTCTTCGGTGAGGTGCCAGTGGAAATTGTTGAGCTTGTGAAAGGCCATCCAGTCGATGAGCCGCTTGATGTCCTCGGCGGGGTAGAAATGCCGGCCGACATCGAGCATCATGCCACGCCAGGCAAAGCGCGGCTGATCCTTGATCTCCACCGCCTGAAGTTTCTCCGGAGCCCCGTCTTTCCAAGCTTCCGAACCCAGCGCCGGGAGGAGTTGGAGGATGGTGCGCGTGCCATAAAACACCCCAGCCGCGTCCTTGCCCTTCACCACCACGGTCTTCGGGGAGATATCCAAGGTGTAGCCGCCAGCGGGCAGATCCAGCGAGGCATCCACATCGAGCCGGATCTCGCTCTGCAGCATGATCCGCAGCTCCTCGGCGGCCGTCTTCGGAGCGGAACCCGTGCGTGCCTTCAGATCCGCTGCGAAGAGCTCCATTTCCTTCGTCACACTCCGGTCGAAACGAATCGCCGTGACCGATGAGAACTCGAACGCCCCGTCCATCGGCTTCACCGACGCGGGCAGCGGAATCAAGGGCAGCGGATCGGCGGAAACAAGGCCCGTCAGGGCGGCGGCGGAGACAAACAGGGATTTCATGGTCGAGGAAACGGATGGAGACAAAAAGAACGGCCCAAGAACGGGCGACCCTCAGGCTGTCTTTCAGCCACCTGTCCTGCAAGGACCTGCGTCTCCTGTTTTCAGATTTGACGCGATATCAGTGATAGCGCATGGTCGGATCGTGGCCCAGCTACTGGTCAGAAATCTTGAGGAAGATCTAGTCCGCGACCTCAAACGACGTGCGGGCGAACATGGCGTCTCTGTCGAAGAGGAGCATCGTCGAATCCTTCGTGCTGCTCTGAGAGGTGGGGCTGAGGCGGATCCGAAAAGCTTCTGGCAGATGCTCAGCGAAATGCCGGAAGTCGGCGACGATTCACTCTTCGAACGCGAACGCGAACTCCCCGCTCGCGCCACCGATCCGACCCTTTTCGAAGACTGAATGCCTGCGTTTCTTCTCGATACGAATGTGCTCAGCGAAATCCGAAAGGGGTCGTCGCGGGCGACCCCGACCATCTGGAAATGGTGGGTCAGCGTGCAGGATCAGGAGTTGTTTCTCAGTGTGATGACTCTCGGCGAGATTCGCAAAGGCATCGACCGACTTGCCACGCGGGATCAGGCTCAGGCTTTGGTACTGGAACGTTGGTTGGAGGAGGTGCGGCGGTCCTTCAAGACGCAAGTCATCGACATCACTCCAGCGATTGCCGACCGTTGGGGTCGGTTGCAGGCGTTGCGGGCAGTGCCAGCGGTGGATGCTCTTCTCGCGGCAAGTGCCCTTCACCACGATCTCATCCTCGTGACACGAAATGAAGCGGACTTCGATGGGCTGGGGGTTCGGGTGATGAATCCGTTTTCGAATCAGTGATGCGGAATCGATCTTTGGGTCGTCCGATCGCCCTGAGTGAGCTGGGGTGATCCGGGAAAGAGGACCCGAATTGACATCGCCACGCCTTCAGGGAAAGTCCCACCGATGCGTGCGTTCTGGCTTTTCCCGATCATCGTCCTCCTCGCCTCGGGCTGCGGGCGGAAACAGGTGACGGCGACGCCCAAGGCCGTGGCTTTTCGGGAAGATGGCGTGATCTCGCTGCAAGTCGCCACCTTCAACCTCCGCTACGAGAACGACGGCGACAAGGGCCCGCGGGCCTGGCGCGAGCGACTGAAGCCGGTCATGAACACGCTTTCGCGGATCGGGCCGGATGTCTTCGGAGTCCAGGAAGGCCTGCACGGGATGATGGCGGATCTGCGCGCCTCGCTGCCCGATTACGGCTTCCACGGAATCGGTCGCGATGACGGCAAGCGCGAAGGCGAATACTCCGCCATCTTCTACCGCAACGACCGCTTTGAGGCGGACCTGAGCGACTGCGGTACGTTCTGGCTTTCCGATACGCCTGAAACCCCGGGCTCGAAGACCTGGGGCAACACCATCCCGCGCGTCGCCGCCTGGATCCGTCTAACAGACCGTGCGACCGGTCGCGGCTTCTATGTCTTCAATACCCACTGGGACCACCAGAACCAAGCCTCCCGCGAAGGGGCGGCGAAACTGATTTCTCAGCGGATCGACGCGCGACGTCACCACGATGAGCCGGTCGTGCTGGTCGGGGATTTCAATGCCAAGGAAACCAATCCCGCCGTCGGCTACCTGCGCGGAAAACCCGCGATGCTGATGGGCCAGCTTTCCAAGTGGGAACGCGGGCTGGTGGATGCCTACGACGTCCTGCATCCCAACGATCACAACCGCACCACGCTGCATTTCTGGAAAGGCTCGCGGGCCGGCGAGGTCAGCGTCGATCACATCCTCGTCCCCCCCGGCGCGAAAATCCTCGCAGCCGACATCGTGGCGGATCCCGAGCCGCTGCCGTCGGATCATTTCCCGGTCTTCGCGCGGATCGAGTTCCCGCTTGTCAGTTCCGCAGCCCGCTAGTTACGTGCCGCCGCCCATGGCCCTGCCGCTTTCATGTCCCGCTGTCCGCCGTGTGTCGCTCGATGGCCTCCCGCCGTCCGAGGTGGCCTCCAGGCTGCGGCATCTGGATGGACTGGTGTTTTTCGATACCGCTGGAAACCGCCCTTCGACCGCTGAACGTCCGGTCTCGGTCATCGCAGCCAGACCGACGGAGTTGATCCGGGGAAAAATGAGCTCGCCACAAGATCGCGGCCGACTTCGGGAAATCCTCAGCGCGCATTCCCAACCGACCACCGACCGTGGATTTCCACTCGGCGGGCTTTGCGGCTGGATCGGCTACGGCGGCGACTTCACCTTCGGGGTCTTTCCGGAAATGCTCGTCCATGTCCACGACAGTGGCGAGTGGTGGGAAATCGGGACGCTTTCCGATGAACTGCGCGATCCTGTTGGAGAGCCATTCAGCATCGGACCGTTCATCGCCGGAACCCACCGCGAGGCCTATCTGGAGTCTGTTAGACGCGCGCAGGACTGGATCGCGGCCGGCGACATCTATCAGGTGAATCTTTCGCAGAGCTACGTCGCCCAGGTCAGAGGCGGTTCGCTCTTTCCGCTCTACGAGAAACTCCGCGAAGCCACGCCTGCGCCGATGGCGGCGTGGATGTCACTCGATGGCCGGGAGGTGCTCAGCTCCTCGCCGGAGAGCTTTCTCAAACTGTCCGGCCGGGGCATCGAAACGCGGCCGATCAAGGGCACGCGACCGCGCTTTCCCGATCGCGATGACGACCTGCGCTCGGCCTACGAGCTTCAAACTTCACCGAAGGAAATCGCCGAGCTGGTGATGATCACCGACCTGCTGCGAAATGACCTCGGTCAGGTCTGCGAGTTCGGCAGTGTGAAGGTTGCGGAAATGCTCAAGCTCGAGACGCTGGAGCAGGTCCATCATCTTGTCTCCACCGTCGTTGGCACCCTGCGCGAGGACATCGACGCGATCGAGGCCTTGGCTGCGTGTTTCCCAGGAGGCAGCATCACCGGGGCACCGAAGAAGCGGGCCATGGAGATCATCGAGGCCCTGGAAACCCGGTCGCGCGGCCTGTATTGCGGGGCGCTCGGCTGGCTCGGCTTCAATGGCGAAAGCCAGTTCAACATCGCCATCCGCACGCTTGTTAGAGAGGGGGACAAGCTCATCTACGACGTCGGCGGTGGCATCGTGGCCGACTCCGATCCGCAGAAGGAGTACGAGGAAACGCTGCACAAGGCGGCCGGCATCCGGCTGGCGATCGACCGCTGGCAGGGTTGATCAGACAGCCTCCAAGGGGCGTCCGAGGCAGGCAGGACTTGAAGTTTGACCTTTCCGATTCACTCCTGCATCTTGCCGGGCATCATGGAGAGCAAAGAGAGATCGGTTCATGGAGCGGAGGTCACCGCCCTCATCTTCGCGGGTCTCGGGTGGGTGACCTTCGGGGTTCTCGCCATCCCGGCCGTGATCATCGCCCACTGCCTGAGTTCGGCTGGAACTGCGACCTCGATCGTGACGAAGATCACCTTCCGCGTCGGTTACACGGCCATCGCCCTTGCGCTCGCCATCGTCCTGAAGGTCGGATT
>JAIYDT010000125.1 GCA_027487355.1 Verrucomicrobiaceae bacterium | reverse complement strand
TCAGGCTTTTGAAAGCGAGGCCGCGTAGAAGCCATCGGAGGTGGTGTCGGCAGGCGAGACCTTGAGCGTTTCAAGAAGCTTCCACTCCGGGGCCTGGCTCATCATGTCGGAGACCTGCCCTTCATTCTCCGTCGGCAGGATCGAGCAGGTGGCATAGACAAATTTTCCACCGGCCCGCATCAGCTCCGGATACTGTTCAAGCATCGCCTTCTGGGTGCGACGGGCCTTTTCCACAGCCGCCGCCGTGAGACGCCATTTCAAATCCGGCTGGCGGCGCAAGGTTCCGAGTCCTGAGCAAGGCGCATCGATCAGCACCCGATCCGCCCAGGCGGTCAGGCTCCGCAGCGTGTTCGGCCCCCAGACCTCCTTGCGGATGATGCTGACCCGCGCGCGCTGGGCCCGACGCTGGAGTTCAGTGAGCTTTCGTTCCACCACGTCCAGCGCGATGATTTCCCCGCGATTCTCCATCAGTGCGGCGAGTTGCAGGGTCTTTCCACCGGCTCCGGCACAGAGATCGAGCACCCGCATGCCGGGCTCCACGCCTAACAAAGGCGCGATCCGCTGCGATCCGGCGTCCTGGATTTCGAAACGTCCGGTGGCGATCAAGGGCTTGCCGATGCGACCAAGCGTGACCTCCAGGGCGTCCGGCGCGTGCTCCACGTGGCGCGTGAGAATGCCCTCCGACTCCAGCCACTTTCCGGTCTCCTCCACCGTTCCGAGCAGACGATTGACCCGCAGGAAAATCGGAGCGCGTCGGTTCAGCGCGGCGAGTTCCAGATCCCACTGCGCGCCGAGTTCGCTTTCGCCACGAGCATCGAGCCAGTCGGGGATCGACTCGCGCACGGCACGCGGCTGAGCGGCCAGTGCGGTTTCGCGGGCCGCCATTTCCTCGACGCGGCAGCCCTCCCAGGCCCACCAGTCCGGAATTTCGATCCCCATCCGCTGCCACTGGGCGGCACACATGGCGGCGGGCTTCGGATTGTCGGCGATGAAGGCCAGGGCGCGACGCCACCTCACAACCTCGAAGACCGTCTCCGCCACAAAGGCCCGGTCACGTTTTCCCCACTTCGGATTTGCCTCGAAAGTCGCCTCCAGCACGCGGTCGAGCACCGTTCCCTCCTTGAAGACCGTCCCGAGGACCGTCGTGCAGCCTTCCGCCAGCAAGCGATGCAGTTTCATGGGCGCACCCTCCGCTTTCCACTCTTCACTATTCAACCACCAAGTTTCCCTCCAAGCTCCGCGCGTGCCCACCGTCACTCTCAAGTATCTCAATTTCCACCCGTCGATCTGGCCCCGCATGATCGGCGAGGTTTCGCGCGATGCCATGCCCGGCTCCCTCGTGGAGGTTTTCGGCACCCAGGGCACGACCTTCGGCTGGGGCATCTGGAATCCGAAATCGCGCATGCCGCTGCGCATCGTCAGCCATCGGCCGGAGCCGATCGACGAGTCGTTTTTCATCGAGGCCATCCGCAATGCCGGCCGCCTGCGTCGCGATCTCTTCAATCTCGACGACGACACCGACTCCTACCGCTGCATCCACGGCGACGCTGATTTCCTACCCGGGCTCGTCGTCGACAAGTTCGCCGACGTCCTCTCGCTGGAAGTCACCGCCCTCGGAGCCTGGCAGCGCCTCAACGACTGGCTGCCGGTCCTTCATGAAACCTTCGGCACCAGCCGCACCCTCATTCAGATCGACCCCGAGCTTGGCCGCATCGAAGGCATCCCGCGCGGCGACCATCCCGCTTCGGAGACCATCCGCTCGGTGAAAATTCGCGAGAATGGCGTGCGCTTCGAGGTCGATTTCACCGATGGCCACAAAACCGGCTTTTTCTGCGATCAGCGCGACAACCGCCGCCGCTTCGCCGCGCTGGCGAAGGGCCGCGACGTGCTCGATCTTTGCTGCTACACCGGCGGCTTCAGCGTCAATGCCGCCCTCGCCGGAGCCAACGAGGTCACCGCCGTCGATCTCGACGAAACCGCGATCGCGATGGCGAAGCGGAATGCCAACCTCAACAGTGCCCGCGTCAAGTTCACCCACGCCGACGCCTTCACCTGGATGCGAACCATGCTGGAAAACGGCCGCCAGTGGGACCTCGTCATCGCCGACCCTCCGAAGTTCGTCTTCGGACCGGAAGACGAAACCGGCCACGCGAAATACCACGACCTCAACAAGCTCGCGCTCCAGCTCGTCAAACCCGGCGGCGTTTACGTCACCTGCTCGTGTTCCGGCCACATGCCAGCGGACACCTTTGAAAAACTCGTCGTCTCCATCGCCCACCGGCAGAATCGCCGTCTCCAGATTCTGGATCGCAGCGGCGCGGGCCCGGATCATCCGGAACTTTCGAACTATCCAGAGTCGCGCTATTTGAAGACGCTGTGGTCGCGGGTCATTTGAAACGGCCACGAATCCGGAACTCGAGACCTGCCCGTCTCCGGGGGTGACAGCCGCTCGGGAATGCCCTAACAAAGCGCTGCATGCAACTTTGGCTCTGCCCGCTGATCGCCTTCCTGCTCGG
>JAIYDT010000027.1 GCA_027487355.1 Verrucomicrobiaceae bacterium | reverse complement strand
GTTTCGGCGAACCAGGCGGAGGGCTTTTCCGAGACGAAGTTCTCCTTCGGTCCCGCGCCGTCATCGCGCAGCGTGCCGCCGACGATCTGCTTCACCTTGCCATCATGCAGGTCGATGCACGGCCGGAATCTGGCTTTCATTCGATTCGTCATTCGGGAATTCCACATTCGTCATTCCCGCCTCACGGAGCCACGGCCTTCGCCTTTTCAAACAGCAGGTTGGTGATCCCGCTCACCCGGCCACCCGCATAGGTCGCGACCTTCATTTTCTTGAGAGTGTAAACGCCGTTGCCGATCGACATCACGTCCTCGACTTCGAACAGCTTGATCAGCTCGCCCTTCTTGTTGAATCCGCCGACTTTCATGAAGGCTCCGTATTTCGTGTGAACCCAGACATAGACGACCTCGTATTGCCCGCCGCTGCCGGCGGGCTTGTTGAGGCGGATCTTGTAGCAGGGCTGGCCCGCGACATTTTCGGTGCCCACATAGATGGCTCCGGGCCAGTAGAAGAACTGGAAGGAAAGGTCCTCGTAGGTCACGTCGGTTCCGGCGATTGGCTGGACCAGCTTGGCATCGGGAAACCTCGTGGTCTTTCCATCGGCTCCGACTTCGAAGAGGTTGTATTCGCCATCGCCGAGCCGCAGGTGGAAGCGCTGGGTGGGTCCGCCGAGTTCGAGGGCGAACTGGATGTCCTTGCCGCGCAGGAAGAGCTGAACCGGGGTCTTCGTGCCGTTCTTGGAAAGCGATCCGCTGAGGTCGGTCTGTTGGAGGGTCGCGGCCACGCGGGCCCCTTCGATGATCTTGGAAGGATCGGGATTCTGAGCCAGAACGGAGCCGAGGCTCAGGATCGTGGCTGTAAAAATTACGCGCAGCATGGAGAGGAGGGTAACCGGGTTGAGGGCTTCGACAAGTTTCACCACCGATTCCTTCAAAAAACCTTCGATGGATTCCCGATAGTTTTTCAATATCCCCCATTCCGGGCTTGATGGCGGGGCAGGGCGGGAATTGGATGAGCCTAGCGCCTGTTACGCAGGCATCCTCTTTCCTCATGAGTCTTCGCACGCAGCTTTCGGACATCCTTCCCGTCCTCCTTCCGCTCAATCCGTCGGATGCGATCAAGGGAACCGAGCTGATCCGTCTGACGCGGCTGCAACTCACGGGAAACTATTCGGATGCGTCGCTGCGTTACCATTTCTCGATCATGTCCTGCGATCCTGGTTCGCCGATCGCCAAGGTGGAGAAAGGCCAGGGCTACTACCGCCGCACCGCGCCGGTGCCCGCGCTTTCCGGAGCACAGGAGCTGCTGTCGATGACCCAGGGGCGGCTCGATGATCTGAACTCCGACCCGCAGGCGGCTGACACCGCGCTGATGCGGATCCGCAAGTTCCGCGCCGTGGTGACCCGCTATTTCGAGGTCAATGGACGCTTTCCCTTCGCCTTCCGCGAGGCCTTCAGAAAGGACGCACCGATCGGGAATCTTTGGAAGTATCCCGAACTCGTGCTGGTCGATTGGGAAACCGGTGGCTCGGCGGATGAAGAGATGTCGCTCGATGAAACGATGCTTTCCTTGAAGCAGCGGCTCGGGCTGCCGCCATTCCGTCTTCATGGTGCGCGTCTCCGCCTCCAGCCGTCGCTGCTGACCTATCGCGAGGACTTTTTCCAGACTCTGGCGGTCTCGATGTGGGCACAGGGGGGAGAGCTGGTCTATGCCGCGCCGATCGAGGATGAGGCTCTGGCCGATGGTCTGCGTCGCCTCAATGCCGAGTATGGCGTGGGGGTGACCTCGTTCGGCCTGAATCCCGAAGACCTCGACGATCTGCCGCGTCCGGCCAATATTCTCAATGCCCATCCGCGCGAGACCGAGGCGATCATGGCGAGGCTCGACATCAACCGGATCGCCGCGCCGAAATCCCGGCATCACATCGACTGGAATGCGCTGGGCTCGCTTCGCAATGAATCCGCCGAAGCGGAAAAGCTCATCCTGTGGCTGTCGCGCTGCCTTGAAGAGCGCCGTGCGGAGCCCTACAAGGGTGAGGCATGAGGAGCGGCGACATTCCTGTCGCCACCACCATCAACGCTTGCCTGGCGACACGAATGTCGCGGCTCCTTGTCACTCCGCCTTCTGCTTTTGTTGCTGTTCCAACATGGGTCCCAGGTCCTGGAGTCCGCCCATGCCTTCCATCATCTGCTTGAGACCGCTGGTCATCTTCTTGGCGGACATCACCGTGCCGTCGAGCTTTTCCAGCTCCATGGCGGGGATGTTCGAAATGTCACTGGTGTCGGCTGGTTCGTTCTCCTGGGCTGCCAGTGAGGCCTGATAGGTCTCGGCCTGAGTGGGATCAAGCAGGGCCTGGAATCCGCTGCTGAAGGTGGGATCCTTGGTGGGCTTGCCACCGCCGAAGTTCTTGCGGTCGAGCGGGTTCATGACGCCCTTGAGCTCTTGTGCGGAGGCGGTCTGCGCTTCCTTGTATTCGGCCTCGGTGATCTTGCCTCGTGAAAAGGCGTCGCTGGACAGCAAGGTCTGCATCAGGGCGGTCGGGTCCTTCTTGAGGTTCTCGACAGAGGCCTTGGCCTTCTCGATCTCGCGCTTCTGGAACTCGGTGTAGAGCGCTCCGGCCTTCTCCTTCTGTTCGTCGGTGAGATTGAGGTCGCGGCCAAGTTTTCCAAGTCCCATCTGGAGTCCGGCTCCCCGACCTCCGAAGGCTTTCGAAAGCTCGCCCGAGGTGGCCATTTCGCCCATGCTGATGGCATCCTCCAGCAGGCTGATCACGTTCTCGGAAACCTGCTTGGAGAGCTTGGTACGGGATTCACCGTATTTGGTGACGAACTCCGGGTTCTCCGCAGGATCGCGTGGCTTGGCGCGGGCGGCCCGTGCGGTCTCGGCGGACGACGGCGAGGATCCGGAGGATTTCTGCCCGGGGCTGGAGGAGGAGGTGGTGGATTCGGGCTGCTTGTCGGGTGCATGGCTGCGATTGACGTAAGCGATGGCTCCGACTCCTGCGATGAGCAGGGCGGCGGCAGTGAGGGTGGTGGCTTTCTTGGTCATGGTGAGAATTCCGAGGGTGGTGAGGGAAGTGGTGGTGCTGGCGGCGGCGATGGCTTTCGAGGCGATGGCGGAGACGGGGGGAAGGAGGGTGGTGGGATCCTGCGCCAGACCCACAAGCAGCACGCTGGCCAGGGAACCGCCGGGGGCGTGGCCGCGGCGCGCGAGGAGGCGGCGGAGACGTTCGGTGGCGCGGTCGAGGCGCTTCTGTGCGGCATCAAGGGCGATACCCTGCATGGTGGCGATTTCCTTCACGCTCAGTGAGCGGTAGAAGCGCAGCAGCAGGGTTTCCCGATCCTGATCGGAGAGCGAGGCAAGGGCCTCATCGACCACCGGTTGGATCTGCTGCCAGGCGTCGGAGTGGGTGTCCGGGAGTTGGGTGTCCATGTGGGTGCGCAGGCGTTGGAGTTTCTGGGCCTCGCGCCTCCGGCGGCGCAGGAGGTTGCGGCTGTGGTGGAGGGTGGTGAGGTGCAGCCAGCCCGCCAGGCTGGTGCGGGAGCGCAGCGAGCCAGCCTTCTGAGCCAGACTGATGAAGGTCAGTTGCGAGGCTTCCGCCGCCAGCGAATCATCTGCACAGCGACGCAGCGCCACCGCGTGGACCAGCGCTTGATAGCGACGGACCAGGGCCACGAAGGCGGGTTCGCTGCGGTGACGCAGCCACTCGTCGAGCAGACTGGCGTCGGATGGTTGATGGTCCGGCATCGGCTTTCCCCTATCTGTCCTCATCTTCTCGAAAACGGACAGGAAATCTGTGGATTTGGCATTTTTCCTGGTGGGATTGGGAAAACAGATGCCGTTCGGGGAGGTGATCCGCGCGGTGAAGGACGAACCGGCGAGGCTTTCCAGATGGGAGGAGGAGGCTTCCGGTTGGATGCTGAGTCCAACGAGATCCGCCTGATTGCGATTTCCCGGCAAGTTGGGGAGGCTTGAGGGAGTATGGACATCAGTGAAGATTATTCATCCATTTCACCGTCCGACCGGTCGGGGATTGGGTGGATCGGTCTCTCCATTCTTCCGGACATTCGGGTTTCAAGGCCCGGACGGCCGGGGGCAATGGATCCATTTCATCCCAACCTGGCTTCCTTCCTTGCTCCTACCATGACATTCCCCATCATCATGCCTCGCAGATTGCTTGTTCCTCTCTGCGGGCCGCGTTTCCCGGCTGCTTTGCCCCTTTCCCTGGCCCTGTTGATGGGTTTGGGGCTTCCGGTTCTTGCGGCGGGGGATGCGAACCTGACCGAGGGCGCCAAGGTGACCTCCAGCAGCGCGATGCCGACCAACAAGGCGGAGTTCGTGGTGGACGGGGTGGTTTCCGACGAGTCGCGCTGGCTGGCGGCCTCGGGCGATGCCGCGCCGTGGGTGGAGTTGACGTTTTCGAAACCCGTGAACATTGGTTCGGTCGATGTGTATTCGGGCTGGAAGGACGAGGGTGGCCTGGAGGGCTTCGATTTGAGCGTGGTGGTGGACGGCAAGCGGGTGAGTCCCGATCAGGGGCAGGTCCGCAACAACCGGGATCTGGCCAAGCGGGTCGAGACGAACCTGCGGAACGTCACAAGCCTGCGCCTGACGCTGCCGAAGTCCGGCCCGGCGAGGATACGCGAGATTGCGGTTTATGAGGCCAAGCACGCGATGGTTGGGGCGGGGTTGAAGGGCAAGGTCCTGACGCGACAGATGGTGGACCGGAGCGTCCATCAGGTGGCGGTCAATCAGGTGGGCTATGAGACCCTGAGGCCGAAGCGGTTCACCGCTCCCTTGTCGCCCGATGGTGCGCGTTTCTCGATCCACGAAGCAGGCGGCACGACGGTCCTTCATGAGGGGGAGATCCGGGAAGGGGTGGGAGACTTCAGTGCATTTCGTCCCAAGGATGGTTCGAAGCGCTTCGTCATCGAGGTCACGGGAGGTTCAATGAAGGACGGGCGGAGCGATCCGTTCCTCATCGCGGACAATCTCTATCAGGAGCAGTTCTGGCAGTCGGCGGTGGATTTTCTCATCGACTCAAGAGCGGTCGTCGCAACCCACCCCAGCGCCTACGGAGGCTGCCCTTGGCGGGATGGAACCTACTATGATGCGATCGTTCCCTCGCTGGTGATGTTCTATCTTTCCGATCGTGGAAAGGTGGATGCGATGCCCCGCCAGATCGACTGGGCGGCCGAGAAGGCGCGGGTGACGGATGCAGGGTTCAAGTTCGATGCAAAGAATCCCTGTTCGGAGGGGGTGATGGAGGCGGTGCGGAACTATTATCAACTGGAGCCGCCCAAGCCGGATGCTCCTGATGTGGTGAAGATGATCCACTGGGGCGCGGGCTATTATCTGGTCAATCCCGCCACGCAGGATCCGAGCGGGGACCCGGACAAGCGCCGGATCCATTCCCAAACCGTCGAGCAGGTCGCCTATGTGCTCTGGGCCTGGCCGGCGCTGAAGCAGTGGCTGCCTGAGTCGTTTCATGAGAAGTGCCGGGAGTTCTGTTTCGCGAATTGGGCTCCCTCGCTTGAAATCGACCGCTGGTGGGAGCCGAAGACCTATCTGTCGCTTGAGCAGATTTCAGAAAAGAACCCGATGGGCGGGCTGCTGCATCCCTACAAGGGCCGGCATGCGCCAGGGCATTCGATCGTGCCGAATCTCCTCATGCACGAGGTCGCGAAGCGGGAGGGCCGCTCAGACAGCAGGGTCTATCTCGACGCTGCGTTGAAGCAGGCGGCCTGGTGTGTGGCGAACCTCGACTGGAATGACCCGCGCACGACCAAGGGGCAGCGGATGAGTGAGCACCGGACGATTCCGAATCTCGTGTGGATGCTGCAGAGATATCCGAAGGAGTCGCCGCCCGGATTGAAGGAAAAGATCACCGACTGGGCGAAGGTCGCGGTTTCAAGATCCAACAACTACTGGGATTTCCGTCGCTATGACCTCGGGGCGGAGTGGACCATTCCGAAAGTGAATGATATCGGCAACTCGATCAGCCTGCCAGCGATCGCGTTGTCCGCGTCGTGGGTGGTGGAGGATTCCGGGCTCAAGAAGCGGCTGGAGCAGATCGCGTTTGGCTCGATCGATCATGTCTTCGGGAGGAATCCCTGTCAGGCGGCGGCGCCCTGTCATCCGGAGATGGGATTTCCAGAGGTCGAGCGTGGCTGGCCGAAGAGCCACCCGGACAACATCTGCGCGAGGCTTGAGTTGTGTCGGGGTTCGTTGTCGAGCCTGAGCGGAACCGAAATGTATCCGTTCAATCCTGAGGGAACCTTCCGGCATGCCGAGGGCTGGGTGAACTATGGGGCCTGCTGGTGCATCAGTCTGGCTTATCTGCGGTTTGATCTGAACTCGGGGACGACTCCTGAGCTCTGATCTCAGGACAATCGAACCGCGAATAGACGCCAATGAACGCGAATCCTCAGGGCATGAAGGGAGTCTGGTGGTTTGTTCCTGAGGTGAGTGCTTCAGTTTTCACCGCCAGTTGACTTCGAGTCGTTCATCTTTGGGGGAATGAGAAACCACGAAAGCCACGAAAAGGCACGAAAGGAGAAGCAATCCTGGAGGTCCTCGCACTCACCTGTTGAATGTGTCCGATGCGATTCGGAACTCCTTGATTTTCTTGATGTTTCGTGAATCTCGTGGTTTGCACTTCAGGATCTATTTTATTCCTCTATTGGCGTTCATTTGCGAAGTTCTGTTAGATTGGTGACGGAGCATTGAGCCCACATCGCCGGACGACCAGGGGATCTGGTGGAAAGCCAAAAAAGCCCGCCCCCCGAAGTCGGGAGGCGGGCTCTTGATTGGAGCTTATCAGGGCTGCCTTCGTAACGATCAGGGAATCGTCACGTTCAGGCGACCGAAGAGCGAGGCGCCGGGAGCGGCGAGGCTACGTGGGATGTAGTAGATCACCTGGTCGATGCCGTTTGGAGCAGGGGCGTAGAAGTCATTGGTTGACTGGACGACGATCCCATCGGTTCCGTTGACTGCGGTGGTCCACGCTCCGGCAAGGTCGGTGTCGTACTGGGCCGCCGGGCTGTGGATCACGGAGGCGTCGGTGCGACGGAAGGTGAACTTCAGGTAGTCGGCGGAACCGGCACCGAGGTCGGTGGTGACGAGCTCGATGGTCGGCAGCAGGGCGGTGTCCACGACCGTGGCCGGGTTTCCTCCGAGGACGAACTCGATGGCATTCGGGATGCCGTCGAAGTCCGGATCGTCACCTGCGTCCTGATCGGCAACGGCAAGGCCGAAGCCACCGATCCACGAGGAGAAGCCAGCAGGCCCGGTGGTGACGGTGAGGGTGCCGGTGCCGGTGATGTAGGCCTTTTCAAACTGAGCGCCTGAACCGATGGCTCCATAGACACCGGGAGCCTGGGGGGTGCCGTCAACGATGAGTTCGTCAATGGTGTCCGTGGTGCCGGTGGTGAGTTCGAGGGTGGCTCCGGTGGTGATCAGCACGTCGGAGCTGTTCGCGAGGAAGGCCGAGCCGATGGACAGGGTTCCGGCGTTGACCGTGGTGCTGCCTGTGTAGGTGTTGGTTCCGCCAAGGGTGAGCTTGAAGGTGCCGGTCTTGACGAGGGAGAAGTTGTTCTCGTTCGTTCCGATGCCACCAAGCGGGCCGGTGAAGGTCACATCCGAGGCCTGCTTGATCGACAGGACGGCAGCCGTGGCGCTGCCGTTGACCACTCTTCCGGCTCCCGAGAGGGATCCGGCCGACTGGCTGAATCCGTTGAGCTTGAGGGTTGTTCCGCTGGAGAGCAGAAGGTTGGTGGTGTCCGTGCCCAGGCAGTTGGCGATGCCGCAGATGACGGATCCGCCCTGGAGTTGCAAGGCGGTGTTTGCCGTGGCGGCGGCGTTCAGCAGGATGGAACCCGCTCCGCGCTTGTAGAAGCCCAGGCTGTTTCCTCCGATCAGGTTCAGCGGTCCGTTCATCACCAGGTCGCCGGTGGCGTTGGCCGAGCCGGAGGCGATGTTGACCGACATGCCGTAACCGCGCTGGACGAACTGGATGTTGGCATCAATGACCGAGCCTGAAGCGGCGGAGACGGTGGTGAGGGCGTCACCATTGACGTCGAAGGTGCCGATGGAGGCCAAACCGGTGCCGTACTGGCGGATGGTGGTCGGGGCGCTGAGCAACTGGATGGTGCCGGAGCCGTTGTAGGAAGCTCCTCCCTTCAGGTAGAGGCCGCTTTCCGCGGAAGTGCCGTTGCCGGTGATCTTCAGGTTGCTGTTGGCATAACCTCCGCCGGTGGTGTAGGCGAGCTTGAGCGTGGCTCCGGAGCCAACGACGTAGGCGACGTCGGTCGTCTTCGTCAGCACCTCGAGAGTGCCCTCCGTCACGGTGGTGAGGCCGGACCAGTTTCCTCCCCCTACGGAAAGGACGCCGCTGCCCAACTTGGTGAGGGTGAAGGTGCCGGAGGCATTGTTGTTGATGGCCCCTCCAATGGTGAGCTGGCCGCCCTCAACGGTCACGGTGCGAGATGCGCCGATGCCCACGTTGCCGGAAGCGAAGGTGAGATCATTCGAGCCCAGGAAGCTGATGTTGGTGTTCCAGGTCTGGGGAGTCAGGTTGGTCACCACGATCGGCGCTCCGGAAGTGTTGTCGAGGCTGCCTCCATTGATGACGAGCGGACCGACGCCGAGGGCGCTGGCGCTGTCGAGATGGAGTTCGCCTGCATTGAGGACGGTGCCTCCGGTGTAGGTGTTGGTCCCGCTGAGGGTGAGGGCGGCGGTGCCGAGCTTGGCCAGCGAGACAAAGCCTGCGCCGTTGTCCGTGATCGTCGAGGAGATGACAACATCGGACGAGGCGTCCACTGAGATGTCACCCGGTGTGTCGTCCGCGCCGCCCGCCGTGAGCGTGCCTCCCTGGAGGGTGAGTGCCCCGGATCCGAGCTGGACGGAGATCGCCCCGGTCTCACCAAGACGGAGGGTGTCGGAGGCTCCGAGAGTCACGCCCGTAGAGCCTGCGCTGGCGTTCTGGATCAGCGAGGAAATGTCGGTGAGTCCAGTGGTCAAGGGAGTCACGGGGCCGGAGGAACCGCCATCCACGATTTTCACGTTGGCAGCGGCGTTGTTCGCGATCTGGCCGCCGAGACGGAAGACATTCACGAAGCCAGCGTAGGCGACGATGTTGCCGGAGCCGTCATTGGAAGCCGGCGAGCCATTGACCGTGATCCAGGAAGGAAGCTTGCCGCTGATGTCGTTTCCAAGGGAGGTTCTGGCGATGTTGTCTTCGGCGATCGACAGCGTGAAGCTGCCGGAGCGGACGATGTCCCCGAGATCGATCTTTGCGGTGCCGCTGGTGCGCTCGATCGT
>JAIYDT010000440.1 GCA_027487355.1 Verrucomicrobiaceae bacterium | reverse complement strand
AGGATGAGGTTGTGGAAGGCCCACTCGGCGGCGGTGGCGGCATCGCGCGAGGCGTCTGCCTCGTTCTGCTTCTGGACCTCGGTGGCTTGGGCGGCCAACATCGCGGCCTCCGCAGCCTGTAGCTTGACGAGGGTGTAGGCCTCGTTGGCGGGCTTGTAAGCGGGTGTTTGGTAGTCGCTGATCGCGGCGAGGGCGTCCCTGTCTCCCTGAAGAATCACCGGACGGATACGAACTGTTTCGTTCTTTGCCATGGTATCATCAGCTTGATGGGTGACTGGACTACAGTCTGTAAGCCGCTTGGAATCAGGGGGGAAGCCTGCGGAAAGTGATTTTCCGAGCTTCCAAACGGAGGCGAGCCCCATCGGGTGGACGCCGGAAACCGCGCCCGGTGATGCGATGCAAGGATCGTGGGATGCGGCGCAAGAGCCGTGTGAGGCGATCCATCGGCCGTGTGATGCCTTACACGGGTCATGTGATGCGCTACACCGGCCGTGTGATGCGCTACACTGGCCATGTGATGCGCTACACTGGCCGTGTGATGCTCTACACTGGCCATGTGATGCTCCACACTGGCCATGTGATGGGATCCGGTGGCCATGTGATGCACCGCGTGGGAATCATTCTGGCATCAGGGTGTTCATCAACGCTCCACACTTCCCTCTCAACTGCCCTCCCTGGCTCGAGGGGGAGCGTCAAACATCGAACATCGAACGTTGAACGTCCCGTTGAAACTGAACACTGAAAACTTGAAACTACGATCTCAGATCAAGCCAGGGCTGGAACTCGGGCGGGATGGGGGACTCGAAGTCGAGGCGGATGCCGGTGATCGGGTGGTTGAAGGAGAGTTTCCAGGCGTGGAGCATCAGGCGGTCGGGCAGGCCGGGGTGTTTCGATGGTTTTCCGTAGATCGGATCGCCCAGGAGCGGAGCATTTCTGGAAAGCAGGTGGACGCGGATCTGGTGGGTGCGACCGGTGTGCAGGTGGCAGAGGACCAGGGCTGTTAGAGAAGAGGGATCGATGGAGAGGACCTCGTAATCGGTGATCGCGGCCTTTCCGCCCGGGGGATTCACGACGGCCATTTTCTGGCGGTTCACCGGGTGGCGGCCGATGTTGGAGAAGATGGTGTCCTTGGCGGGTTTCGGGATGCCCATCGTCACGGCCAGGTAGATCTTCTCCATCGTGCTGCGCTCCGAGAACTGGGTGACGAGCGACTGGTGGGCGGCATCGGATTTCGCGACCACGAGGCAGCCCGAGGTGTCCTTGTCGAGGCGGTGAACGATGCCGGGGCGTTCGACGCCGCCGATGCCGGAGAGTTTCCCTTTGCAGTGGTGGAGCAGGGCGTTGACGAGGGTGCCGTCGGGATTGCCCGGGGCGGGGTGAACGACCATTCCGGGGGCCTTGTTGAGGACGACGAGGTCCTCGTCCTCGAAGAGGATGTCGAGGGGGATGTCCTGGGCCGGGGCTTCGAGAGGAATGGCATCGGGCACCATCACGGAAATCAGGCTGCCCAGTTTCACCGGATCGCGGGGCTTTGCCTGGCGGCCATCGACGATGATGTCCCTGTCCTTGATGAGGGTCTGGATGCGGGAACGCGAAAGATCGGGCAATTTTGCGGCGAGCCAGGCGTCGAGCCTCTCTCCGCCCTGGTCCTCAACGCGCAATTCCATGCAGAGATTTGGGGGTCGGTGCAGAAAGTTTCAAGTTTGCAGAATGGTCGTGCGTAGATTTAGGCTGAAGCCATGCCCGACACCGAATCGACCATTGCCTACTGCCACGCGTGTGGAACGGCGATGGACGTCTCCGAGGTGGCGCCGTTTTCCAACGTGGAGTGTCCGGAATGCGGCAAGCACACGCGGGTGAAGCGGGAATTCGGTCCCTACACGTTGCTGCGCCGCCACGCGATCGGCGGGATGAGCGTGGTGTTTGTGGCGCACGACAACACGCTCGACCGCGAGGTGGCGTTGAAGATCCTGAACGAGGATTATTCGGCGGATGAGCGAAGAATCGCCGCGTTCGAGGAAGAGGCCCGCATCACGGCCTCGATCAGCCATCCTCACGTGGTCCGCGTCCTCACGACCGGACGGGCGTTCGAGCGTTTCTACATCGCCATGGAGCTGGTGACCGGCGGGCATTTCGAGCACCAGATCCGCGAGCGCGGGGCTCTGCCAGAGCTGGAGGTTCTGCCGCTGGCGATCCAGGTGGCGGAAGGGCTTCAGGCTGCGCATGCTGCGGGGCTGATCCACCGCGACGTGAAGCCCGGGAACATCCTGCTGGATGCGGCGGGCAATGCGAAGATTGTCGATTTCGGGCTATCCCTGGTGACGAAGGGGGGAAAGGCGCAGGCTGAGGAAATCTGGGCCACGCCGTACTACGTGCCGCCGGAAGCGATCGAGGGCTTGGAAGAGGATTTCCGCTCCGACGTTTATGCGTTCGGGGCCACCATTTACCACGCGCTGGCTGGGGTGCCGTCGTGTGCGGAGGAATCGATGGTCACGACCATCCTGAGGCAGGCAAAGCAGAACGTGAAGTCGCTGGCAATCTCCGCGCCCTGGCTTTCCCCGGATACCTGCACGGTGATCGACCACGCGATGGCTTACCAACCGGAGCAGCGTTTCGGTTCGTATGACGAGATGATCGCGGCTCTGCGGGTTGCGTTGCAGCGGGCAAAGGCCGGGCCTGCTGCTCCGGTGATGGATGCCAAGGCCCTCCGTCGCCAGCGGGCGGAGAAAAAGCGCCGGCAGATGATCCTGTTTGGTTCGATCGCAGCGGGGGTGGTCGCCTTGATTGTCGCGATTGCCTTGTTCAGCCAGAATCGCGGGTCCGGGGAAAAGCCTGTCGTTTCAGGAGA
This sequence comes from Verrucomicrobiaceae bacterium, assembly GCA_027487355.1. Lineage (GTDB taxonomy): Bacteria > Verrucomicrobiota > Verrucomicrobiia > Verrucomicrobiales > Akkermansiaceae > Luteolibacter. The sequence goes on along the minus strand of JAIYDT010000440.1, from coordinate 4,220 downwards.
CTCATCCCTTGAAGCCTTTCCGGCGGCGGATCCGGGCAGCTCTGGAGATCCCGAGGTGGCCTCCAGGATCGGGCGGCGCTATCTCAATGCCCACGAGGCGCTCATCAAGGGCGACTTTGAAAAGGCCTCCTCCGAGTTTGCTTCCCTGCGCGATGACCCTGAGGTCCAGGAGCCGACCGGAACCTGGGCGGGCGTGGAGTCCGTCATCGCCGCCTACCTCAACGGTCAGCCTTCCGATGCCCGGCGTGAATCCCGGGCGACCCTCAAGCACCTCGACACGGCCACCCTGGCGAACCCGGCGATCAAGGCCAAGCTGGGTCCCATCCTCGGACGGCTTGAGGAGCTGCCGTCCATTTCTCCAGAGCAGCTTGACGCCTCCAACGTCGGGGTTCCTGCCATGATGTCGTGGCTTCTCAGTGGTCTGAAGAACTGGGAGCAAGGCAGGGGAATCGAAGCAGTGAAATTCTTCAAGGCCGTGGAAGCGGTGACCCTGAAGGACTCCGATGCCTGGGCGCGGTTCTACCAGACCGTTGCCAAGCGCTACATCGCCGACAGCGAACGCCTTCGGCAGGCTGAATTGGGCAACCCACCCGACGACAAGGATGCCTGCCGGGAAAAGGTTGCCGAACTCAATCAGGTCCTTTCATCCCTCGAGACACGGGGACGGGCCCGTTTCAACGTCAGGGAATGGCAGTTGATGCTCAACCGGCGCATCCACCAATTGGATCGCGGACCCGACCTGCCTTCGAAGCAGACCCAGCCGACCCAGCCGACCCAGCCTGGACTCGCTGCGGCCCGCGCGGAAATCGATGCATTGTGCAAGGACCTCAAATTCTCTGAAGCCGCGGCGAAGCTCAAATCGCTCAAGCCAGCGCCTTCGGAAAATGCCCTGCGGAGTTCCCTGCTCGCGCTTTCGGAGGCGGCAGCCACCTTCCTGGCCGATCTTGAGGATGGACTTGGCCAACTGGAAGGCCCGATCGAATTGAAGCTCCGGGATGGCTCCGCTTCCTTCACCAAGGCAGTGGTGCTTCGTCCTGGGGTTCTAGAAGCGACCACGACCGACGGGCAGAAACGTCAACTGACGTGGAAGGACCTAGCCCCTGACTCGATCATCGAGCTTCACCGGGTGTTGGTTCGGAACGTCAAATCCGACCTCGAAAAGCTGCGCCGCCATGAAGCTGCCATCGCCTTTGATTGGCTCGCGGGCGACCGTTCACGCGCGGAAGCCGCCGCCGAGCGCTTGTCCACCGATTTCACTGTCTTCAAGAAGCGCTGGGATTCCATCGCTGTGGGCCTGAAATAGTCCGCCGCGCCCGGTGCTTGCACCCTGCGCCCGGGTCCGGTACTTCTCGGCCACCCACATGGCAGCCGAATACACCGAAGCCGACATCCGTTCACTCGACTGGCGCGAGCATATCCGTCTCCGCCCGGGCATGTACATTGGCAAGCTGGGCGACGGCACCTCGCCAGACGACGGACTCTACATCCTGCTCAAGGAGGTCATCGACAACTCGATCGACGAATACATCATGGGCAACGGCAAGGAGATCCGCGTCGAGATCGACGAGGAGGGCCGGGTCGAGGTCCGTGACTTCGGCCGCGGTATTCCGCTTGGGAAACTTTTCGACTGCGCCGCCCAGATCAACACCGGTGCGAAGTACGACAGCGAGGCCTTCAAGAAAACTGTCGGCCTCAACGGCGTCGGTATCAAGGCGGTCAACGCGCTTTCCAGCTTCTTCGAGATCCAGGCCTGGCGCGAAAACGAGACCAAGGCGCTCGAGTTCTCCAAGGGCCAGTTGGCAGTGGACATGAAGAATCCGCGTCGCGAGGAGGCTCCGAACGGCACGCGATTGGCCTTTGAAATCGACCGCACGATCTTCCCGGCGAAGTCGAAGTTCAAGGAGGCGACCGTCGAGAAGATGTGCCGCTACTACTCCTACCTGAATCCAGGCCTCGCGGTCGTGTTCAACGGCAAGAAGTTCAAGTCGAAGGACGGCCTGCTCGACCTGCTGCGCGAGGAGATGGAGAGCGAGGCCCTTTACGATCCGATCCACCTGGTCGGTAAGGACATCGACATCGCCTTCACCCACACGCCGGAGTCCAGCGAGGAGTACTACACCTTCGTCAACGGCCAGAACACCACGCAGGGAGGCACGCACTTGCAGGCCTTCCGCGAGGCCTTCGTGAATGCGATCCGCGGCTTCTACAAAAAGCAATACGAGCCCTCCGACATCCGCGCTGGACTGGAGGCCGCCATCTGCGTGCGCATCGAGGAGCCGGTGTTCGAGTCCCAGACCAAGACCAAGCTCGGTTCGGCCGGCGTGTCCCCGAATGGCGAGTCGCTGCGCACCTTCATCGGGAATTTCCTCAAGGAGCACCTCGACAACTACCTTCACAAGAACCCGCGCGTCGCCGAGGCGATCCAGAAGCGCATCCAGCTCGCCGAGCGCGAGCGCAAGGACCTCAAGGGCGTCCAGAAGCTCGCCCGCGACCGCGCCCGCCAGGCGAAGGTCCACAACAAGAAGCTCCGCGACTGCCGCGTGCACTTTGATACGAAGCACAAGCGCCGCGAAGAGAGCACGCTTTTTCTAACAGAAGGCGACTCCGCCTCGGGCTCGATCACCAAGAGCCGCGACGTTGAAACGCAGGCCGTGTTCTCGCTGCGCGGCAAGCCGCTCAACACCTTCGGGCTCGCAAGAAAGATCGTGTATGAAAACGAGGAGTTCGCCCTGCTGCAGGCCGCGCTGAACATCGAGGGCGGCCTGGAAGAGCTGCGTTACAACAAGGTCGTCATCGCCACCGATGCCGACGTCGACGGCATGCACATCCGCCTGCTGCTGCTGACCTTCTTCCTCCAGTTCTTCCCCGAACTCATCCGCGAGGGACACCTCTTCATTCTCCAGACGCCGCTGTTCCGCGTGCGCAACAAGAAGGAGACGATCTACTGCTACGACGAGGAAGCGAAGCAGAAGGCGCTGACGAAATTAGGCAAGTCCTCCGAGATCACCCGCTTCAAGGGCCTCGGCGAAATTTCTCCCGACGAGTTCAAGTTCATGATCGGAGCCGACATGCGACTCGACCCCGTGGCCTACGAGGAAGGCAAGGGCGTCAAGGACCTGCTCGCCTTCTACATGGGCAAGAACACGCCCGATCGACAGGACTACATCATCGAAAACCTTCGCGAGGACGTCGATCGACAGGTGGCCTGACCATGGCAGCGGATACCATCCACCAAGCTTTCAGAGAAGAGATTTAACCACAGAGAACTCAAAGAACACAAAGGGAAGACCTCAAGTTCCTCTTTCTTTGTGGTTCATCCATTCTTCCCATCACCGCCGCATCCGATGCCACACCGAGGTGTCCGGCGTGACCAACAGGTCCAGCGGCTGATCTTCCAGCGCGAAGCTGGAAATGAGGTCCTCCAGCAGCACCAGCGAGGCGACGGCATCGTAGAGCGCATCGTGCCAGCACTTTCCCGGAACCAGGGTCTCGATCTTTTTCGTTAGACCGCGTGCCGAGGAGACTGCGCCGAGCGAGTGGTCCTTCAGCTCCGGCCAGGCGGCTCTGGAAAGCAGCAGCGTATCGATCCACGGCCCGAAGCCATGACCGGGAAAGGTCCGCAGGAAACGCTTTTCGGTGCCCTTGCCGTGGGCGACCACGACGGCTCCCGCGAGCCGGGCTTTCAGCTCCGGCCAGAGTGAGAGAAGGGGAGGGGCGTCGGCCAGATGCTCGGGGCCGATGCCGTGGACTTTCCGCGCTGCCCAGGTCACCGGCTGGTCGGTTCGCAGGTAGGACATGAAGGTCCCGCCGTGGCCCGCGAGGGGCGACCACTCCGCCAGCCCGATCTGCACCGGCGCATCGGTCCGGCCCGGAGCAGCTCCGGCGGACTCGAAGTCGATGGCGGTGAAACGGCAGTCGCGGAGGATCGGCACGCGGCGAGGCTGGCGCTGAACCGTCGTCGTCTCAAGCTTCGAGCGGCCATTTCCTCACCGATCGCGGGGAAATGGGCGCTTGCATGAGGGCGATCCGTCGCAGAAGGTCCCGCGCTCCATGCCGGGTCGCCGACTTCCCCTCTGGCTCTATCCGAACCTTCTGAGCCTCGATGCTCCGTTGGTCGCGGTGCTGTGGCTGTGGGTCTTCTCCAAAACCTGGGGCATCATGTATGGGGAGACGCAGTATTACATCGTGCTCGGCTTGGCGGTTTGGGCCATCTACGTTCT
>JAIYDT010000009.1 GCA_027487355.1 Verrucomicrobiaceae bacterium | reverse complement strand
GAGGATGTGGAGGCACATTCCTTCGATAAGCATTTCCTCGGAGATACCGTGAGCGGCAGCCCTGAGACGGCCTCCCACATTCTAACAGCCCTGCGCGGCTTGAAGTCGGACGTTGTGGGGAAAGACTGGCAAGCACTCGCGGTGGACGGACAAAGCCGGAGAACGATAGTCACCACCAATGCCCGCCTGGATATGGAAGGCGGGCTTCGCCCTTCTGTCCGCGAACGGGAATTCCGCATCGCGGTCGCCGCCATGCAGCTCCAATTGAAAATGACGGATGAGGATGGCGAAAAGCTTCAGCTCTTCCCGGCCACGCGAGCCGGATTGATCCGTGTCGCCGTTTATGACGGTCCCGGCGCGTTCAACGCCATCGGCAGAGGGCCCGCATGGCTCTTCTCACGCTTGGCTCAGGAGCCCGGATTGCTTCCCGAGTTGGTGGGGGTCGAGGAGATCCTCAAGGGCGTGCTCAGCAACGTGGACGTGCTCGTCATGGGCGGCGGCAATGGCACCACCCAATCGCAGGGATTGGGGCACGACGGCCGTGAGACGGTTGCCCGCTTTGTTGCGGGCGGCGGGGGGTTCGTCGGAATCTGTGGCGGTGCCTACCTGGCCAGCAGCGGCGGTAGTTGGACTCGCCTCGAGCTCCTGCCGGTCGAAACCAAGGGCACCGACGTCGATTGCGCGACGCCCCTGATTTGGAATGGCGGGCCTCTTGGAAAGGCACGGGTCGAAGACGCCAATCTGCGCGGCGGTCCGATTTTCATGCCCGTGGAATCTGCAGCAACACCTCTCACTGTCTGGGCGCGATTCGAACGCAACGAGACAAGCGAGAACAAGGGCGAGCTTCCACTCAAGGGAACTCCAGCCGTCATCTCCGGCAATCACGGCAAAGGAAAGGTGATGCTATCCAGTACTCACTGCGAGAGGCCTCCGAGCCCTGCCAGCATCTTCCCCGACATGGTCCGCTGGTGCGCCCCTGGTGTGCCCGGTGATGGCGAATGATATCCCGCGGAATTCGCAAAAACTACCCACTCTTCAACACCCCTCTCCTCAATCTCCAACAGAACAAATCCATGAAACCCAGCAGACACCACCGTTCCTCCGTCATCATTGGTTCGGCCGCAGTCATTTGCGCTTCGCTTGTCTGGCTCGCCCTGCGGCCATCCTCCCCGGTTTCCCCTGCGGAAGTCACGCCCTTTGCTTTGAGCAGGCCTTCACTGGAGTTGGCACCGAGACCTGTCCTGGAAGCTCCTGCCGCTGCGGAAGCAGCGGTGATCCCTATGGAGGCTCCGGCAGCGTCCGCTAGAAATTCCGGGATCACCCGCGAAGTCGCCAAGGTCCCGGACATGGCGCGGCTTGACGCCTTCGACGCATGGTCGAAGCGCTGGGAGCAGGCCGATGCCGCCGGTCGCGCTGCGCTTGCTGCAGAAGGGCCTGGCCTCGCCGCCGCGCGTCGTCCGGAGTTCAAGGCACTAATCGCCTCGAATCCGCGCCTTGCCCTGGAGCGTTCCGTGCCCCGTGTCGTCCGCCAGGATCTGCCGGAGGAGATTGCCACCCAACTTGAACAATCCATCTCCGCCAAAGGGGAATACCGGGTCATGCATGTTTGCGGTCATTCCGCTGACGAGCACCAGGCTGCTCATCCATGCGATACCATTCGTTCCTTCGTGGTCGGCGAGGTGATCTACAAGGCGAATGTGGAGGCGGCCCTCGAAGGTCTGATGTCGCGGAAGACCGCCCCGCTGCAAGGCGTGGCCATCGATGACGAGATGGCCATCTCTGCGAATGCGGTGCGGCGCCTCGGGGCCGGTGAGCGCATCCCTGCCGGGACCGTGGTGGAGCAACTCGACCCCGTTTCCCTTGCGACGACTGCGGATGTTTCTGAAGGCGAAGTTATCACTGTCGGAAAGCCGATGGTCGAGATCGCGGGTCAACTGTATGCCGTGAGCAGTCCCGCGCAGGCGGACGTGCTGGAAAGGGACTTCGGGAATTGGGCCGAGAATGAATACAGCAATTCCACGGTGCCCAGCTTCTTTGCCACCAATTTCCCCAACCCTTCGGCGAAAAGAATCGGAAATTTCAGGATTTTATACGTCCGCCTCGCCTGGCCAGACCGTCCGGTAACGCACACCGAGGAGAGTGTCATTGCTACCATGAGAGAAGCCGAACGCCTGCTGAATAGCTGGTCCTATGGCAAATTGGTCACCACCACCACGATCACCCCAATCGTCACGATGCCTTGGCCATTTGAAACTGTTCCCGGTACCGAACAATCTATCTTTACCGAAAATGCGGTGCGTTCACTCGGCTATGATCCGGACGAATACGACGTCATGGTCATGCAGGCCGAGGGTCTTGGAGGTGTTGCATGGAGTGGTAGATACATTGCGACGGGAGGCGGAAGTCTTGGAACTATAATCCACGAGGGTGGACACGAACTTGGTCTCAACCACTCAGGATTTTGGAATGCCATCGATGGCACCGGATATGGTTTTCAAACCGACGCAGCTGAATATGGTAACTTCATCGACCCCATGGGGGGAGGGAATGGCACCGTACTCGGCTTGGATAAATCCCCCTACGGCACGGTTGGCAAAGTTCTTTTGGGCTGGCTCACTCCCCAGGATATTCACCAGCCAAAAACCAATGGCGTCTATCGTCTCCATGCCTTCGACCAACCGGTTCTGGAGGAAGGAAAACGCTACGCGCTCGTCATCAAGAAGGATAGCTTCCGCGAATACTACCTTGAGTATCGGCCCTCCGTCGGCGGCCTGCTCACGGATTCCGCGCTCGTTCTTTACAAAGGCGCCAGCGGAACAAACAACGGCTACCTGGTCGACACCACGCCCTACACCCCCATTCCGGAGAATTCCTATGATCCGACCACGGATATGTCGAAGCTGAACAGCGGCATCGCCCTCGGCCGCACCTTTTCGGATTTGGAAGCGGACATCCACCTCACGGTCATCGCCAAGAACGCGACGGTGCCTCCCTCGCTCGACATTGTCTATAACCGCGGACCCTTCCCCGGCAACCAAGCCCCGGCACTCGCAGCAATCACCCCCAGCGCCACCACCATCGCGGTCGGTGGCAGCATCACCTTCGACGCCTCCGCCGCCACGGATGCCGATGGCGATACGCTCGCTTATTATTGGGACTTCGACGATGGCTTGAGCGCCCCTAACAGCGCGGTGGTCACCCGGACTTTCACCTCGGCGGCGCAGATCACGGCCATGGTGACGGTTTCCGACATGAAAGGCGGCACCGTCCGCCGCCATGTCGTCGTGAATGTCGGCACCCACGGCAGGCAGACGGTAACGGGCAATATCACCCTTGCCGGACAGCCGGTGGAGAACGTCCGCGTCATGATCAGCGGGGGCAAGTATGCCTTTACGGACCGCTCCGGCAACTACGCCTTATCGGGTGTCAGCACCGGCAACCGAACGCTCACGACCTGGTTCAACGGCTACGCCCTCACGCCCTCCTTTACCAATCCTCTCAACGTCATCGCGGGGAGCAACACTGCGAACTGGACGGCTGCCGCGAGTTCGACCTTTGTCACTCTGACTAAAATTGCCGATGCAAGCGAAGGCGGCGCGAACGGCATCTTCCGCATCACCCGCACCGGGAGTACGGCGGCCCCCTTGGTCGTCCGGACTTCGGAGACCGGTGGCTCCGCCGCATTCACGAACGACTACACCCTGTCGCCAGATCGCATGATCGACAGCACGGTTCCAAAATCTAATATGATATACTGGACCTTCACCATCCCGGCGGGTCAGGCGTCGCTGGACGTGTCCGTGGCCGCCGTCAGTGACACCGACAAGGAAGGCCCGAAAACGGTCACCTTCCAACTCGGATTGAACGGTACCTACCTCCTGAGTTCCGCGAGCTACGCGATCATGACCCTCAACGACGACGACACCACCTTGCCCCAGGTCGCAGTCACCTCGAACGATCCCTACGCCTCCGAGTTTCCCGCTGATCCGGGCAGCTTCACCTTCACCCGCACTGGCTCGACCGCAGACTCTTTGAACCTTTCCGTGGGCTGGAGCGGCAGTGCGGCCAACGGGATTGATTTCACCTCTCTGCCTTCGGTGGTGACGATTCCTGCCGGCCAGTCTTCCATCACCCTTTCCGTCTCACCCGTGAATGATAGTACTAGTGAGGCGACGGAGACCGTGATTGCGACCGTCCAAGCCAGCGCCGCCGCCTATGTGATCGCCGGTGATGGCACGAGTGCCTCGGTTGATATAACAGATGATGACCTTCCGGTGGTCACCGTCAGCGTGACAGATGCCTCGGCTTCCGAAGTGGGCCCGGACTCCGGAGTTTTCCTGATTCACCGCAGCGGCAGCACGACTGCGCCTCTGAAGGTGCATTACGGTGCTCAGGGCACGGCACTCCACGGCACCGACTATGTGCCGCTCAGTGGCGAGGTCACCATTCCGGCGGGTGCCAGCAATGCGCCGGTCCTGATCACCCCCTATGAGGACGCCCATTCCGAACCTCTGGAAACGGTCATCCTCAACATCGCCACCGTCACCAACACCTATCGTGTCGGAGCTCCTTCGCAGGGTTTGCTGAATATATCCTCCGATACAGATCTGCCTCTGATCAGTGTCCGCAACGGTGTCGTCGGTGCTGAGGGAGGTGCCAATGCGGCGGTCATTTTCCGAGCTGTCGGCACCGGGACTGGCAATGTCACCGTCAATTACACCGTCAGCGGCACCGCCACTTCCGGAACTGACTTCACCCCGCTGACTGGCAGTGTTTCAATCCCGATCAACGGGATCAATGATGTCACCGTCAGCATTCCGATCCTCAACGACACCTTGGCGGAAGCGACCGAGAGTGTCGTGGTCACCCTTGCTCCGGACTCCGCCTACTTGATCGCCAATGATGCATCCGCTGAGACCTTCATCCGTGATAACGACAGTGGTGACCAACGGGTCAACGTGAATATCGGAGAGGTCCTGAGCCAGAACGAGAACTTCATTTACAATCCGGCTAACACCAACGCCCCACGCGGAGCCTTCTACTTCTCCCGCACGAACAACACCAGCGATCTCGTTGTCAACTACGCGGTCTCTGGCACCGCGACCAATGGAATCGACTACGTCAACCTTCCCGGCACCGTAACGATCCCGGCGGGTGCGGACGGCGTGTTTGTGGACATTGTCCTGATTGACGACAACTTGCCCGATGGGCTTGAGACAGTCAGTCTTTCCGTTTTGCCCGGTTTCGGCTACAGCCCCGAGGCCATCGGTGGTGCCTCCCTCCAGATCATTGATAACGAAGTGCTACCGACCACCGTCGGCTTCTTCTTGACCAGTTCGCTCACCAGCGAGGCACCTGGTGCCACGGGTGAATTCCGCGAAATCGAGGTGCGGCTTTCCGCAGCTTCTACCTCCCCCGTCACGGTCCAGGTCAGGGTCGGCTCGGGCACGACCGCCATTGGCAGCGACGTGGACTGGTCGTTTGTTGACGCTGGGAACAACAATGCCAACGTGCCCTTCGGGACCTTGACCTTCGGGCCCGGCATCACCTCCCGGAACCTTCGCGTCCGGGTTAAAAACGACGGCATCCAGGAAACGACTGAAACCGCGTTTCTTGAACTCTACAACGCAACAGGCGCATCCCTCACCACGGATCGTTCCATTCATTCGCTGTTCATCTCCAACGAGACGGCTCCCAGCTTGGTCACCGAGGAGCGCTGGAACACCACTGCCGTTTACAACAGCAACACGTGGAACTCCGTAGCGCCCGGCTACACTGGACGCCTCGTCGACTTCACCCCAACTCGAAATGTGGGTAGCAACTTTTCGCGCCGCCTGACCGGCTTGATCACCGCCCCCGTGACCGGGGCCTACACCTTCTGGATCGCCGCAGACGACGCAGCGAAACTCTTCGTCAGCACAGACGCCACCTCCGCCAATAAGGGCACCCCGCGTGCAAGCCTCTCCAGTTACACTTCCTTCCAAAACTGGACGGCCAATACCTCCCAGCAGTCCGCCCCAATCACCCTCACCGCTGGCCAGTCCTACTACGTCGAGGTTCAGCACCTCGAAACCGGTGGTGGTGACCACGTCTCCGTCGCATGGGAGGGACCGGGCTTCAACCGCTCACCACTCGACATCACTGCCCCCAACACGCCCCCCGACAATGCCCCCCGCTTCGTCCGCTTCGCCGCCGACGCAACGACCCGGCTTGAAAGTGACGGCTCCGAGCCTCTGCTCATGGCGGTCCTCGACCGCCCCGCCGGAACCACCGCCGTCACCGTCAACTACACGGCCAGCGGAACTGCGACGGCGGGCAGCGATTACTCGCTTGTTCCCGGCACGCTGACCTTCAATCCCGGAGAGCAGATGAAGGCGGTTCCGCTCGCGATCCTCAGCGATGCGATTGGTGAAGCGCCGGAAGTGATTGTCGTGAGTCTGTCAAATCCGTCGGGGGCCTCTCTCTCCTCGCCAACCTCGCACGCCATCACCCTGTTGGATGTGGAACTCCCGGTAGTCGGGACCCTCTTCACAACAGCGGATTCCACGATGGGCGTCGGCACCGCGCTCGGCACCGTGGTTGCGACGCCCGCACCGGGTCGCAGCATCAGCGGCTGGGCTATCGTGGCGGGAAATACTGGCAACGCCTTCGCCATCAGCGGTGCCGGCCAACTCACGCTCGCGACGCCCGCCGCCCTGCCGATTCCAGGCGGCATGCAGCTCATCGTCCGTGCCACCGACAACACCGGCTCGACGGGCGACGGTGTGGTCAACGTGATCTGCACCCTCACCGCCAATGGGGTGATCGAGCAACGCTGGGCTGGCTCCTCCGCTTTCAGCAACAATGATTGGAGCGGGGCGACTAACTACAACGGCACCCTTGCGACGTTCACCCCTCCGCGGAACGTCGCGGACGATTACTCCCGCCGCCTCATCGGCTATCTCAAGCCGACTGTCAGCGGCGATTACACGTTTTGGATCGCTGGCGACGACGATTGCCGCCTTTACTTGAGCAGCAACGATTCACCGTCCAACAAGACCCAGGTCGCCGCGGTGAGCGGATATACGAACTATCAGTCATGGGATTCCCAGCCGGGGCAGAAGTCCGCCGTCATGCCGCTGGTCGCCGGCAAGCTCTATTGGCTGGAGGTCCAGCATCTGGGAGGCAGTAGTGGCGCAGACCACGTTTCCGTCGCCTGGCAGCGTACCGGAAGCGTCCGTGAGGCCATCCCCGCCGCTGTCATCTTCCCTTACGTCGCTGGTGTGAACTTCGACAATCCCCCACAGCCGCCGAGCATCGCACTCACCTCGCCCAATGCTGGCGCGGCCTACGAAACGGGAGATAACGTCACTCTATCCGCCAACGTCGCCGGCGGATCAATCGCCGTCACTTCGGTCGAGTTCTACCGCGGTTCCACCTTGATTGGCTCCGATGCCAGTGCGCCCTACAGCGTGACGTGGACCAATGCCATTGCGGGGAATCATGTCCTCACCGCCAGGGCCGTCTACAGCGGCGGAGGTGTGACCAGTTCCGCAACGACCGTTTCCGTCACCGACCTTGATCCGGCTGGTGACCGCGATGGAGATGGTTTCACCAATGGACTGGAGTTCGCTCTCGGCACCGATCCGAAATCAGCGGCATCCCAGCCCTCCGCGATCCATGCGAACCTCCGGGCCTGGTGGAAGTTCGACGAAACCTCCGGCACCGTGGCGGATGACGCCACCGGCCGCCCGCAGGATGGCGTGGTGACCGGCGCGACGTGGACCGCCGGGATCACGGGAAATGCACTCTCCCTCAATGGTGTCGACAACGGCGTCCTGATGACCAGCGCTCCGTCCATCACCGGCAGTGGTGATTTCACCGTCTCTGCATGGGTCAAGCTCGCCCCGGGCTCCAGCGGCGGCACCATCATCCAGCAGCGTGAACCAGGAGTCGGCGGCAACCTCGGGCAATACGCGCTCAACGCGAACTCCAACGGCACCGTCAGCTTCTCGGTTTACGGGACGTCCGGCGATCAGTTCAACCTGACCACCACTGGCACGATTAATGATGGCGCATGGCACCTCGTCGCCGGCACCCGACAGGGGGTGACTGGAACCATCCTCGTGGACGGCTTCTCCGCCGCCAGCGGCTCCTCCAGCTCCACCCTGATGCCTCTCGCAACCCATGCCGTCTCGGTGGGCTACGATCACCGCGACAACAACAAGCGCTTCAACGGCCTGATCGACGACGTACGAATCCATGAGCGCGCACTTTCCGCCGCCGAGTTGAAGTCCGCGCGGGACTCGCTGGTGCCAAACAGTGCTCCGGTGTTCACCGCCAGCTCCCTCACCGCCATCGCCACCGAAGATACCGTCTTCAGCGGCCAGCTTGCCGCGACGGATGTGGACTACGGAGATACACGCACTTTCTCGAAGATCGACGGTCCCGGCTGGCTCTCAATCGCTGCAAACGGCGGGCTTTCGGGCACTCCGGGGAATAGTGATGTTGGTTCCAGAGCCTTCACCGTCCGCGTGACGGATGCTTCGGGACTCTCCACGGACGCGACACTTGCCGTCTCCGTGATCAACGTCAATGACGCGCCGGTCGCTGTCAACGATGGCAGCTCCGGTTCACCTTTCGTGACACTGGCGGAAGATGGGACGGCTGCGGCGATCTCCGTCCTGGCCAACGACAGCGACATCGACGGAGATCCGCTCACCGTGACCGCAGCAAGTTCGCCGAACGGCAGTGTGGTGATCAACTCGGGCACCACCCTGAGCTTTTCGCCCACCGCCAATTTCAATGGCGCAACCACCATTTCCTATACGATCTCGGATGGCCAGGGCGGGACCGCCAGTGCCACGGTCTCTGTTTCCGTCACCGCAGTGAACGACGCGCCCACAATCACCGATGTCGCAAATCAATCGACCAACGAAGATATAGCTACCTCCGCGATTCCCTTCACGATCGGCGACGTGGATACGGCTCTCGCGTCCCTCACAGTTACGCGCACCTCCTCCAACACTTCACTGGTCCCCCTTGCAAACGTGGTGCTCGGCGGCAGTGGCACCAATCGCACCGTCACCCTAACTCCGGCCCCGGATCAGAGTGGCACCTCCACGATCACGCTCACTGTGAGCGACGGGACGCTGACCGCGACCGACACCTTTGTCCTGACCGTCAACGCTGTGAATGACGCACCGACGCTCACTTTGATCGTGAATCAATCCACCAGTGAAGACACGGTCACCGCCGCTATTCCCTTCATCATTGGAGATATCGATACGGCGGTGGGTTCCCTGATCGTCAATCGATCGTCCTCCAATACCACGCTGGTCCCAGTTGCAAATGTGGTGCTTGGCGACAGTGGCACAAGTCGTACGGTCACCATTACTCCGGCGGCCAATCAATATGGCAGCTCAACCATCACGCTTGCCGTGAGCGATGGATTGCTCACCACGACCAACACGTTCGTGCTGACAGTCACTCCTGTGAACGACTCCCCCCTCGCCGTCAGCGACGGAAGCGTGGGTTCACCCTTCGTCACAGTGGCGGAAGATTCCACGACTCCGGCGATTATGGTTCTCGCCAATGACAATGACGTGGATGGGGATCCGCTCACCATCACAGCAGCGAGTTCTGCGGACGGGAGCGTGATGATCAACACGGGAACAACCCTGAGCTTCACCCCCACGGCGAACTTCAATGGAGCGACCACCATCGCCTACACGATCTCCGATGGCCAGGGCGTCACCGCCAGTGCGACGGTCTTCGTTTCAGTCTCCCCGGTGAACGACGCCCCAACGATCACTGATGTGGTAAATCAATCAACCAACGAAGACGTCGCCACCTCCGCGATTGCCTTCACCATCGGAGATATCGAAACCGCAGCCACGACCCTCACGGTGACCCGCACGTCCTCTGATACCACGCTGCTGCCCTTGGCAAACGTGGTGCTCGGCGGAAGTGGCGCAAACCGAATGGTCACGATCACTCCGGCCCCCAACCAGTTCGGCACGTCGATCGTCACACTCACTGTGAGCGATGGAGTTTTGACTGCGACCGATACCTTCGTGCTCACGGTTACCCCGGTGAACGATTTGCCGACCATCACCCTTGTCTCGGATCAATCCATCAATGAGGACACCGCCACTTCCGCGATTGCCTTCACGATCGGAGATATTGATACGGATGTGGGTTCCCTGATCGTCAATCGATCGTCCTCCAATACCACGCTGGTTCCACTTGCAAATGTGGTGCTTGGCGGCAGTGGCACAAGTCGCTCGGTCACCATCACTCCAGCTGCCAATCAAAATGGTAGCTCAACCATCACGCTTGCCGTGAGCGATGGATTGCTCACCACGACCAACACGTTCGTGCTAACAGTCGATCCAGTGAACGACCCGCCCCTCGCCGTCAACGATGGCAGCGTCGGCACGCCATTCGTCACCCTGGCAGAAGATTCCGTTTCGTCGGCGATTGCGGTGTTAGCCAACGACACCGACGTGGATCTCAACCCGCTCACTGTGACTGTGGCGAGCTCGTGGAATGGTGCTGTCGTGATCAACTCTGGCGGCACCCTGACCTTCACGCCTGTCGACAACTTCAACGGCGCGACGACGATCAGTTACACCATTTCCGACGGCCAGGGCGGCACCGCCAGCGCGACGGTCTCTGTATCGGTCACCCCGGTGAACGACGCGCCGCTCAAGGACGATGGGGCGCTCGCCGATTTCCAGATCGCCAAGCGTGATGCCATTTCCGGCGAGGCCTACACCGGCAATTTCGCGGATGTCGCCTCTGATCCCGATGGTGATGGCCTGACATTTACCAAAACGTCCGGCCCCGCCTGGCTGGTCGTCGATGCAAGTGGTGCACTGTCCGGCACTCCTGCTGTGAGCGATGAGGTCGGCAGCACCACCGTCGTCGTCCGTGCTACCGATCCCGGCGGCTTGTGGGTGGAAGCAGATTTCCAACTCACCGTCATCGTCCGCCGCAGTCTCGCGGTGAACTTCTCGAATTCCACCATCGCCAGTACCGCAGTGTTGGCAACGGAGAATACCAACGCGCTGAAGACGGCCGTCGCTGTCAATGGCCCGATCGTCTGGAACAACCAAGCGATCGACGACGCAGGCAACGGACCTTTGGTGACCGGTCGCGGCAACGGAGTTTACTCCGGGGTCACGGCGACTTCGTTCTCCTCGGTCCCATGGATCAGAGGCTCCAGCTCCGTCTCCAGCAGCGACGCCTCGCAACGAGCCTTCCGCTACTACCTTGACGACGGTGATGGCGGCGGTGGCTACTTCAATGGAGACAGCATCGGTGCCTCCATCCACCTCAGCGGGCTCGCCCAGTTCCTCACGACGAACCGTGCAACGAACTACACGCTCACCTTGCTGTTCAATGCCGACATCGCGGGTGCGTCTCCCTTCCACCCGGCGACTGTCCGCAGCGGTATCCCCTCAACGCCATCCAGCACTGCCATCAGCAGCCTGCCATTTATCGGAACCATCAACCCCACGCTCCTCGGAGACGGCAGGCAACCACTTCCCACCGTGGGCACAGACACCGGCGGCCAACGCGGCTGGGGAAGGCTCATCGGCCTCACGGCGAACGACATCACCATCTCACTCCCGGTTAGTGGTGGGGGCAAACGCGGCTCAGTCTCCGGCTTCATCCTCACGCCAATGAACGGGCCGCTTGCGCTGACCCCCCAGGGGAACGGCTATGTCCAGTGGCGTGACGCTCGCTTCGGAGGATCCTCCGGCAATCCATTGATTGCCGGTGAAACCGCTGATCCGAATGGAGATGGTGTGAGCAATCTCCTGGCTTATTCGATGGGAATCGATCCACTCTCACCACCTGCTCCGACCGCAACATCCGCCCAACGGGGTCGCCTCGAACTGGTGCCCGCCAACGGTGGCTTCAGCATCGACTATCAGCGCGATACCCGCGCCACCGATACCATCCTAGTGCTGGAACAAAGCGCAACTCTGGGCGCTTCCGGGGCTTGGTTGCCGGCCGTGGTGACGGAAACAATTCTATCAGACGTCGGAGGAATCCGGACGATCCGAGCGACGTTCACCCCGGCACCCGGCGACATGCGCCGGTTCTTCCGCCTGCGTTCCAGCCGTTAACTTCACAGCAAGTAAATCCGTGAGAACTTTCCCTATCCAGCCACCCACTTCATCTATCCGATTCATATGAAATCAGCCGTTCCATTGTTTCTTCTCTCGCTTTTGATCCTGATCCCCCACGCGCAGGGTGCCTTGGATTTCCTCGTGCTCGACTCCGCCAAACCGGGGGCAACCCTCATCGTCTTCGCCACCGAAGGGGATTCGAGTGCCGCCGCGCTTCGCCAGCTTCAGCTTGGCAAACCAGAGCGGGGCCGTCTGGTCCTTGCCCGTTCGAGGCCGGATTTTCAGGCGGCTGATAAGCGCACCGGCTGGGAGAGCGCTGCGGATCTCGCTGCCCTTGAAAGTCGTTTTCAGGATGCCAATCAATTGGTCCTGAGCGAGGATGTGGAGGCACATTCCTTCGACAAGCATTTCCTCGGAGATACCGTGAGCGGCAGCCCTGAGACGGCCTCCCACATTCTAACAGCCCTGCGCGGCTTGAAGTCGAACGTTGTGGGGAAAGACTGGCAAGCACTCGCGGTGGACGGACAGAGTCGGAGAACGGTAGTCAACACCAATGCCCGCCTGGATATGGAAGGTGGGCTTCGCCCTTCTGTCCGCGAACGGGAATACCGAATCGCGGTCGCCGCAATGCAGCTCCACTTGAAAATGACGGACGAGGGTGGCGATAAGCTTCAGCTCTTCCCGGCCGCACGAGCCGGAATGATCCGTGTCGCCGTTTATGATGGTCCCGGCGCACAGAACGGCATCGGCCGCGGACCTGCCTGGCTGCGGGCCCGCCTGGCCCGTGATCCCGGAATGCATCCCGAGTTGGTGGGCCCGAACGAGATTCTCAATGGAGTGCTGGATCAGGCGGACGTGCTCGTCATCGGAGGCGGGAAAGCGACACCCCAGTCGGAAGGACTGGGCAAGGAGGGCCGCGAGAGGGTTGTCAAATTCGTCAAGAACGGCGGCGGATTCGTCGGGATCTGTGCCGGGGCCTACCTGGCGAGCAACAGTTCGGGCAAGTGGAACCACCTTGAACTGCTGCCGGTCGAAACCAAAGGCACCGATCTCGGATGCAAGACTCCGCTGGTCTGGAGCGAGAGTCCGGCGGGGACGGCGCGGGTGGAGAGCGCTGATTTGAATGGTGGTCCGATCTTCAACCTCATGGAGCCAGTTTCCAATTCAGTCCAAGTCTGGGCCAGATTCCAACGCAACGAGGCAAGCAACATGAAGAGCAACGAGGCGGGCAAGGAGAAGAGCAAGGAGACAGTTGACTACGCGCTCGAAGGCACCCCGGCCGTGATCTCCGGACTCCACGGCAAAGGAAAGGTCGCCCTCACCAGTACCCACTGCGAGCGCCCACCGAGCCCATCCAACATCTTCCCCGACATGGTCCGCTGGACGGCCTCCGGTGGTGGCGAATGATCCGTCAATAAACGTGCAAAGAATTGATATCCGCCGACGGGTTTGTTGGATTTGAAAATGTTTCACGTCACCGGCCTCTTCCTTTACCCGGTAAAGTCGCTGCGCGGCTTTCCGGTCGCCGCCGCCAGCGTGGACCCGCTGGGTTTTTTCGGAGACCGTCGCTTCCTCGTGGTCGATGAGTCGCGACGTTTTCTCACTCAGCGCACCCTGCCCCGGATGGCACTCGTTTCCACCGCACTCTCCAAGGGGCTCCTTCGCCTCACCGCAGAGTCATTTGGAACGATCGCTGTGCCGACCGCACCCGATCCATCCGCGCCACTCATCGCCGTCAGCGTGTGGAACCAGCATGACCTGCTCGCCGAGGATTGTGGCAAGGAGGTCGCGGAATGGCTGGGCGAGGTTCTTGGTGCGACCTGTCGTTTGGTCCGGATTGGCCCGGCATTCCTTCGACCCGTGCTCCGAGGAAATCCAACGCCAGACGACCATTTCTCCTTCGCCGATGGCGCACCCCTGCTGGTCACCTCCACCGCCTCGCTCGATGAACTCAACCGCCGCATCATTGAAAACGGTGGTGACCCAGTGCCGATGGATCGTTTCCGCCCCAACATCGTCATCGAAGGAGCCGAGCCATTCGCCGAGGACCGCTGGACGCATCTCGAGATCGCCGGGGTCCGTTTCCGCACCTCAGGTCCCTGCGAGCGCTGTCTCGTCACCACCACCGACCAGTTCACCGGCCAACGCGGCAAGGAGCCGCTGAAAACCCTGGCCAGCTTTCGGCGCGCATCGGGGGATTCCGCCTCCGTTCTCTTCGGCGTGAACCTGATCCAGGAAAGCAAATCCGGCCTCGTGACCGTGGGCGATCCCGTCAGTGTGACCACGAATTGACTTCAAAGACATGGATGCCTCCTCACGACCACTCGTCCTCCTACCCGCCTGCATCAGGCCGATGGATGCCCGCAGTTTCCACTGCGTCCCCGAGGCCTATTCCGAGGCCTTGCGCTTGGTCGGCTGCCAGCCCTTGCTCGTTCCAGGAATCGCGCCCGGGGAATTCGAGGCCCTTCTGGAAATCGCCGACGGTCTGCTGCTGCCAGGATCGCCGAACAACGTCCACCCCTCCCATTTCGACGAGGAAATCCTCGACCCCTCCCTGCCTCTCGACCCGAAGCGCGACGCCCTCACGCTGCCCCTCATCCG
>JAIYDT010000511.1 GCA_027487355.1 Verrucomicrobiaceae bacterium | reverse complement strand
GCCGGGGAGGTCCGGTCGAAGCCGGCCCAGAACGCCGGTTCACAAATGGCGGCGCATCCGGCCAACGCGAGCTTTTCGTAGTCATCGGTGGTCCGGCTGACCATGTGCGCGTGCGGCTCGATGTATTTCATGAAATCAGTGGGGAGAGTTGGCGAGGCGCACCGAAGGCACCCTGGAGGGTTGCCTTCTCGATGGGCTCGGTGGATTCATCCGAGAGGGAATCGAGAATGGCCTTGGCACGGCCAGGCTGTGTGGAGAGGAGGATTGGCAGGGCCTTCTTCAGGGCTTCGAAACGGAAGTCCGCTTCGCCTTCATGCCGCTCCACGCGATCCAGGAACGCGGCGAGGTCGATGAGCTTGCATCGCGCATCCATGAAGTGGAGGTCGAGGATCTGCTGCTTGGTCGGCATGGGGAGACGCTAATGGGGTGAATCTGGAATCCAAATGGAAAAGTGACACGAAGGCCGAGGTTGATCGCTTGCGGCGCTGTCGCGAATCGTGTCAGTTGGCTCCGTGTTCGCCACCTACGTCCATCACCTCGACCCAGTTGCATTGAAAGTCGGCATTCTGACGCTCCGGTGGTACGGGCTTGCCTACCTTGGAGGATTTGTCGCCGGCTTTTATCTGCTTCGCTACCTGGCGCAGCGGAAAATGTGGGTGATGAAGCCGGAGGAGGCGGGCGACTTCATCGCGGCGGCCGCCCTCTTCGGGGTCTTCATCGGCGGTCGGCTCGGCTACGTGCTGTTCTATCAGATCCTGGATCCGAAGCACGGTCTGAGCTCGGTCTTGGCGGATCCTCTAGGGATTTTCCGGGTGTGGGAAGGGGGCATGGCGAGCCATGGAGGGATTCTGGGGCTGTTCATCTTCACGTGGGTTTATTCGCGCCGGAAGAAGGTCTCCTGGACCGGACTCGGTGACGGTCTTTGCGTGGTGGCTCCGGTGGGTTTGTTTTTCGGCAGGATCGCCAATTTCATCAACGGCGAGCTCTATGGCCGGATCGCACCTGGGGTCTCATGGGCCATGAAGTTTCCTTTGACGCTGAGGGACAACAAGATCGAGGCGGAGAACTTTGGCGCGGCAGCCCATGCGGTGTCAGACGTGGTGCCGGGCCTGCTTGAGGATTCAAGCGGCAACCTGAGAAGTGACGCGGAAATCTTCAACGGAATCCTCGAAGCAACCCGTTCCTCCCCGGAGGCGCGAAAGGTGATCGAGCCCTTTCTCGCGCCCAGGCACCCGTCACAGCTTTATGAAGCCGCGTTGGAGGGGCTTTTGTTGTTTGCGATCCTGTGGACGATCCGGGTCAGGTTTCCCAAGGCTCCCGAAGGTCTTCTAACAGGGCTGTTCTTCGGTCTTTACGCCGTTTTCAGAATCTTCGCTGAGCAGTTCCGTGAGCCTGATGCGGCCCTCATCGGCGCGATCACGAAAGGACAGTTCCTTTCGTTTTTCATGCTCCTCTTCTCGGCGGCCTTCCTGGTGAAAGCGTATCGCTCGGGCAAAACCGCCTGACGCAGTTCAGCGCGGTATCACCAAGGATTTCCCGGGCTGAATCAGGGTGCCACTGATGCCGTTTGCCTTCTGGAGTGCGGAGACCGACGTGCCATTTCGTGACGCGATCAACGAGAGGGAATCCCCCTTCTTGACGACATAACGGGAAGGCGAGGAACTCTTCGACTTGCTAGACTTGGCGGTGGTGGTCGATTTTGGCTTCGGCTTGGAGGCCACCGCTTCGCTCGACTTTGACTTCGACTTGCTGGTCGTGACCGACTGGGTCTTTGGTTTGGTCTTCCCTCTTGAGGTGACCTCCACCGCCGGGCTGCGGCTTGATTTCGTGGAATTGCTGGCGAGCTTCACCGGGGGCAGATCCGACAGTGGAACCGCATTCGAAGGGGGTTGCTCATTGGAGGCGATTGAGGGTGGAACGTCGTCGCTCACCGCAGGAGGGGAACTCTTCCTGCCCCATTTGGAAGGGTTGTCCGCCCAGGCCTCGACGTAGTTGCCATTGCGGTCAAAGGGACCGGTTCCACCTGGGTTGTTGCCGAAACCTCCGACGTTTCCTCCACAGCTGGAGAGGATTGCAGAGATGGCCGGGAGAGAAAGAAGAGAAAGGATTCGCGATGTTCGCATGGCTGGAGTATGGGGAATTCCCCTCATTTGGCAAAGCATGATTCGGATTTCCGAAATTTTTCCGGATGGTTTCCTGGGAGACTTTGCCCTTGCTTTCAAGCGGGCGGAATGTCACCCAAATGCATCCCTTAGGGGCATTAGCTCAGTTGGTAGAGCGCTTCGTTCGCAATGAAGAGGTCAGGAGTTCGAATCTCCTATGCTCCACTTTTCTTGTCTTCATGTTCGTTGGCGGAAAATGGCTTTGTTTGGGACACGCGACTTTCCGCCGAGTTCGAAAGTCCCGGGAGGAACCTGTTAGACTCGTTCAAGGATCGCGTCTCAGTCGAGGATCACCCAGGTTCGGCCACGGGCAGGTATCCTGATTTCCATCAACACGCTTTGGTTGCCATCGAGGCGCAGCGGCGATGGGGAACGACCTTCGATAGATGCGCTCACGGAATCCTTCAGCCCGGCGTAATGCAGGGGGATGCGGATTTGTCGGACGATCTCGCTGGAAAGAGGATTGTGAAAGAAGGCGAGGGCCTTTTCCTTGCCAGATGGGTTGACATGGACAAAGCCATCCCAATCCCGACCATCGGGGCGTCGGAGGTGGATGAGATCGGCATCGAGGACATCACGATGCTGCTTGTAAAAGCCGATCCACTTCCGGACGAGATTACGGGTGGCATCCGTGTCGTAGATTCTCGGACCTCGGTAGCAGGCCTGGACTCCGGCACCGAAGAGATTGGCGAGCCGGGCTTCGTAGTGGTCGAGGTGTTCGCTCAACGGCTCGATGGTGGCGGCCGCTCCGCCGCCGTGGTATTGGGTGAGGGGGACGAACATCCAACCCATGGAGGAGGTTTTTTCCCAGGTTCCGTCATAGATGTTCTGTCGTTCGATGATCTC
>JAIYDT010000090.1 GCA_027487355.1 Verrucomicrobiaceae bacterium | reverse complement strand
TAAAACGTTGGAGGAGCGTCTTCATGAACTCACTGAGCGAGTGCATGCGATAGGTGTGACGGGCATGGATTTCAGCCGCCCATGCTTCGTTTCCAGCCTGCCGCGCCTGCTGGAGTTCCTGTGCCACTCCTGCCACGAAGGCAGAAGACTGAATCGCTGCCAGACGTTTCAGCAGCACCTCATCCGAAATCCCCCCTACCGGCATCGGCGGGACTTCCAACAACAGGTGAAAATGATTCGACATGATGCAGTAGGAAAGCACCCGGCAGCCGGAGAAGTTTTCCTGCATGCGCATGAACTTGCGAAACTGCTCGCGCTCTTCATCGCCGATTACGAACCGCCGGTCCACCACGCGTGAGATGCAGTGGTAAATCGCGGGTTTCTCCAGCGAATCTTTCCAGGGAGCCAGCCAGCGGGAGCGCCTCATTCCCCAACGCTACCCTCTCCAACTATCAGTTGGCAAGAGAACTCTCGATAGCTTGTCTGTCCCTTAGATAGGGCGCAAGTCCGCTGGTTGACCCAGCCACGGTGCTTTAGGGATTCTGTTTCGTCACAATGCCCTTCGCGCTGGCGGATGTGTTGCTCGCGTTGCAGCACGTTGTGGCCGTGGCTTTGCATGGCCGCACGCGAGATAGCCAAGGATTTCAGCTCGTTCTTGCTGCTTTTGAATTGCTCGAAGATCTTCTCAATGACCCAGCGCGGTTTGTTCAGCAGGACGATGTGGCAGGCGGTTCAGGTGAGGTCGTTGGTGAGGTAGGTGAAAGTCATGTCGTCCTCGTGATTCTTGTAAGCGCAGCGCCGGAGAGCACCGTTTTTGGAGGTTCAAGGCAGCGGCTATGGCGTGGGCCGCGCATGCTTGAATTCATTTGCCTCCTGCATCATCGGCGCTACATCGGTGCCGTGATTTTTGATTTCGATACGCCGATTCCGCGCCGAGGCACGGGCAACATCAAGTACGACCGCCGACCGGAGCTCGATCCGTTCTGGGTGGCCGATATGGACTTCGCCTCCTGCCCGGAAATTCTTGAAGCCCTGCACCGTCGGGTGGACCACGGGATTTTCGGCTATGCCCAGGCGCATGATGGCTTGAACGACGCCATCCTATCTTACCTCGATACTCGCCGTAGAGCCACTGTGCCGCTTTCCCACATCGTCCATCTCGGTGGATTGGTCCCGGCGCTCTCGCTCGCCGCACGTGCATTCTGCCATGCGGACGAGGCGGTCATGACCTGCACGCCGGTTTACCCGCCATTCATCGGAGTTCACCACGACGCCCATTGTGAACTGATCACGGTCGATCATTCGTTTGAAGACAACACTTGGACCTTTGATTGGGAATCCATGGAAAAGGCGGTGACCCCGAAGACCCGCATCTTCATCCTCTGCAATCCGCAGAATCCGATCGGCCGTGTCTTCACCCGCGAAGAGCTGATCCAACTGGCCGAGTTTTGTGAGAGGCACGATCTGATCCTCATATCAGACGAAATCCACTGCGATCTGATTCTTGATCCGGAGGCTGAACACGTGTCCGGCATCAATCTGCCTGAGCGCTTCCAAAACCGAATCATCACTTTGATGGCCCCCAGCAAGACCTGGAACATCGCCGGCCTCGGCTATGCCTTTGCGATCATTCCGGACGACTCGGTACGGCGTCGCTTCTGCGCGGCCCGCGGACACACACTTTCTGAGATCAACGCGCTTTCCTACTATGCCGCCGAGGCCGCCTACCGTCATGGCGAACCCTGGCGCCAGGAGCTGCTGGCTTATCTGAAGGGAAATCGTGACACGCTCGTCGAGTTCATCCGCAGTCGCTGCCCGGGCCTTTCGATCGAGCCGGGGCAGGCCACTTATCTTGCCTGGATCAAGGGCAGCTCGCTCGGAAATCCAGCCCAGCACTTCGAGAAAACTGCCGGACTTTTTCTTTCAGATGGCGCCTTTTTCCAATGGCCCGGATGGTTTCGCTTCAACTTCGGCTGCCCACGGGCCCGCATGTTGGAGGGACTGGAAAAAATCGCTGCCCACCTCTGAGCGGGTTTTTGCTTCGATTTTCCGAATCACCGGTTCACTCTTTCCGCATGGCACGCCTCCTGCGACTCTTCGCCTTCATCTCGCTGACCTTCAGCAGCCTCGCCTCCGCCGAGCACGTGATCCTCACCGGCGGGCCGGCCCTGCGGAAATGGGAGAACTATCGGGTGTCTGCCGACCAACACGACCGCTGGTGGGCGAACTTCGTCCGAGCCTCCACCTTGCGCATGGCTGAAATCCGCAGCGCCCATGGCAAGGATGCGCCGCTCGTCTGGATTGTATTCGAGCCCGGCTACTCCGCACGCGGTCGCGAAGACGGCAAGCCCTATACCTCCTGGATCAGCCAGTTGGCGGCCGATCGCCGGGCAACACTCATCTGGATCAACAGCGGAGGAGAGTTCATCCGTGCCTTGAACGGTCGCCCGCGCGGCGCGGTTCAAACCTTCGACTACTTTGGCCACTCGAACCGCTACTGCTTCCTTCTTGATTACAGCAGCGACGTCATGGCCGCCTGCACCGCCTGGGTCCATGAACGAGACCTGCCACGCGTCAGTTCGTCGGTTTTCGCGAAGAATGCCAACTGCAAGAGCTGGGGCTGCCACACCGCTGAAAGCATGAGCGACAAGTGGAAAAGCGCCACCGGCTGCGCACTCGAAGCCGCCACCGGCGCGACCAACTACGACAAGGTCGGTCAGGGAACGCTCCCCACCTCCTCAAGCGGCTGGGTGAGATAAGCCATAGGCCCGAAATCCCAAGTCACCGATTCCTGTTCCATTCCCCATTTCCATTTCGATTTCCATGACCTACGACGAGCTTCACCGCCTCTACCACCTGCCCTTTTTCGAACTCCTCAAGCAGGGCCGGGCTGTCCATGAGGCCAATTGGCCGGAGGCTGATGTGCAACTCTGCACCCTGCTCTCGATCAAGACCGGCGGCTGCTCGGAGGATTGCTCCTACTGCGCCCAGTCCGCCCGTTACAACTCGGGCATCGAGGTCGAGCGACTGATGGCCAAGGACGACATCATGGAGCGCGCCAGAGCTGCCCGCGAGACTGGCTCGACCCGCTTCTGCATGGGCGCCGCCTGGCGTGGCGTGCGCGGCGGCACCCAACGTTTCGAGCAGGTGCTCGACATCGTGCGCGACGTTTCACAACTCGGCATGGAAGTGTGTGTGACCCTCGGCGAGCTCGGGCCTGATGAAGCCGTGGCCCTCAAGGAAGCCGGTGTCACCGCCTACAACCACAACCTCGACACCTCGCCGGAGCACTATCCGAACATCGTCACCACTCACACCTACGACGACCGTCTCCGCACCATCCGCAACGTCCAGGAAGCCGGCATGTCGGTCTGTTGCGGTGGCATCCTCGGCCTGGGCGAAACCATCGAGGATCGACTGAAAATGCTGGAGGTCATTTCCAATTTCAACCCGCAGCCAGAAAGCGTGCCGATCAACTCACTGATGCCGATGCCCGGCACCCCGCTATCTGAAAATGCGCAGGTCGATCCGCTCGACCTCGCACGGATGATCGCCGTCACCCGCATCGCGATCCCAAAGGCCAAGGTCCGTCTCTCCGCTGGTCGCACCCGGCTATCCGATGAGGCCCAGGCGCTATGTTTCTTTGCCGGAGCGAATTCCATCTTCTACGGTGACAAGCTCCTTACCGCCAAGAACCCTGCGGTTGAGAAAGACCAGGCTCTCCTCGCAAAATTGGGGCTCGGCACGCTCGCACCGAATCCGTCCCTTGAATCGCCTTCCGCTAGTTTGAATCGCCCCCTGTCTCCGGCCACTGCTGACGAAGCGAAATGCGGATGCTGCTGAATCGTTCCGCTTTTGCATTTCCGTTTTGGGAATTCGCTTGGTAACCCGGGCACATCGAACAAGCACTCTCCATCACCGGGCTGGGCCTCCTGACTTCCCTCGGGCAGACGATCGACGAACAGATCTCCGCCATCGAACACGGGCAGAAGAATTTCCGCCCGCTCTCGGAACTTCTCGGCCGCGACAGCCCTCACGGCTCCACACGGGCCGGGTGGATCG
Source organism: Verrucomicrobiaceae bacterium (assembly GCA_027487355.1). Classification (GTDB taxonomy): domain Bacteria; phylum Verrucomicrobiota; class Verrucomicrobiia; order Verrucomicrobiales; family Akkermansiaceae; genus Luteolibacter. The sequence goes on along the minus strand of JAIYDT010000090.1, from coordinate 20,920 downwards.
AGCCCAGAAGCCTTCTGACCAGCCGGAAATGGAGCCCAGCGTCCATGGCGGCCCTGCACGTCGCGCGTGAAGCGGTGTCCGCCGCAAAATGGTCGACCGATGACCTTCGGGATGCCGCCGTGGTGCTCGGAACCAGCCGTGGAAATGCCGCCGGCTGGCTGGCTCCGTGGCCGGGCCGACGTGCCTTCAAGCTGATGGCCGCCAGCAACACCATCCACAGCGAGCCCGCCGCCGCCATCACCATCGAACTCGGCATTCAAGGACCCTATCAGGTTCTCGCCAGCGGCTGCTCCGCCGGACTCGACGCCATCGGCATCGCCTCGCTTCTCGTCCAGAGTGGGATCGTCCCCAGAGCCATCGCGGTGGCCGTGGATCTGCCTCTGGTCCCCTGCCTGTTGGACAGCTACGCGTCCTCCGGGCTTCTCTCGCGACGATCCGCCTGCGACCCCTACTCGCCAGAAAGCGAGGGCTTCATTCCAGCCGAAGGCGCGGCCGCCATGACCCTCGAGCTCCATCGGTCGGGCTTCCCTTCCCTGCTAGGATACTCCGCCAACTCGGATGCCTGTGATCCACTCGGCATGCCAAAGGATGGAGGACGAAGCATCCAGCTTATCCGGGAGGCCATCGCCCGTCACGGCCTTCCATCCGCGCTTTGCCCACATGCGACCGGCACTGCGGTTCATGCAATCTCGGAACCTGCCGCCCTCAAGGCATGCTTTTCCGAAACTCCCTACCCCAGCCTTCATCTCCTGAAGCCATTCACGGGACATACCATCGGGGCCAGCGGTCTGGTGGAGGCCGCCATTCTGGCGTCCTTTCTTTCCAGGGGAAAACTTCCGCCGAACCTGCCCGATCGAAGTTCAATCCCCGGCTTCCATCTTCCGGACAGCGCGCTGGACGCCTCGGGCCCTTTGTTCAAACTTTCACACAGCATGGGTGGCCACAATGCCCTGCTTGTCCTTTCACCTTCATGAGCGCCGACCTTCGCATCCAAGTCTCCATCGACGACCAGACCCTCCGCCTTCTTGATGCGGACGGACTGCTGCGGCAATTCATCATCTCCACCGCCGCCAAGGGCGTCGGATTCAAGGAAGGAAGTTATCGGACACCGACCGGTCGTTTCCAGATCGCTGAAAAAATCGGTGAGGGTCAGCCGCTGGGAACCATCTTCGCAGCCCGTGAACCCGCCGGACTCTGGTCTCCGGACCAGCCCGCCACGGAGAGCGACCTCATCCTCACCCGCATCCTCCGCATTGCGGGACTTGATCCTGAAAACTCCAACACCTTCCAGAGGTTCATCTACCTTCACGGAACCAACCGTGAGGATCTGCTTGGACGTCCTGCCAGTCATGGCTGCATCCGGATGGCCAATCAGGACATTGTCGAGTTGTTCGACCTCGTCCAGCCCGGTACACCGCTAGAGATCCTGCCTCCCGTCCGTCATGGCGGAAAACTGATCTTCTTCGACTGTGACTCCACCCTTTCGTCCATTGAGGGAATCGACGAACTCGCCCGTGCCCGCAGCCAGGATGTCTTCGACAACGTGGTATCCCTCACCAATTCGGCCATGAATGGTGAGATTCCATTAGACGATGTCTTTCCACGGCGCATGGAAATCATCTGCCCAGACAGTAGAACCTGTGAGGAGGTCGCCCGGCTGTACATTGAAACCATCACTCCGGGTTCCCGCGAACTTGTCGCCCGGCTCCGGCAAGAAGGTTGGACCATTGTCATTCTTTCCGGGGGCTTCGCGCCGCTGATTGAGCCACTGGCGCGGGATCTGGGCATCGAACATGTCGAGGCCGTCCCCCTGTTCCTCAATCCTGACGGGACCTACGCCGGATATGGAAATGATTACCCCACCACGCGCGCAGGCGGAAAAAACGAGATTATCCGCGAATGGAGGTCCGCCATGCGCCCGGAGCGGGTCATCATGATCGGCGATGGGGCCTCTGATCTGGAAACGCAACCTGATGTGGATCTCTTTGTTGGATATGGCGGGGTGGTCGCGCGCCCCAGAGTCAAGGCCGCCGCAGGGGCCTGGATCGAGCAAATGGCCGATTTTGTGACTGTTATTTAATAGGCATCTCCACCCCTTTTGAAGACCCATTCTTGCGTAAATACCCTGATAACATTCGGCAAAAATCGTGATATTTTCCCTTGTCATCGGACAGTTGGGGGGGTTCTATGTCGGCGTTATGAGCACTAAATCAACCGTCAATTCCGCCAAGGGCAAGCGTTACTCCGATAAGGAGAAGGCCGAGATCGTCGCCTTCGTCGAAAAGGTTAACGCTGAAAAAGGCCGCGGTGGACAGAGCGCGGCATCCGCCAAGTTCAAGATCTCCCAACTCACCATCTCGAGTTGGCTGAAAGCCGCAAGCGGTGGCACCTCCACCAAGAGCAGCAGCACCAAGGGTGGCTTCGGCTCGAAGCTGAACAAGCTTTCCGCTCTCGCCAGTCAGATCGACAAGGCCGAGAAGGAACTTGGTAAGCTCAAGTCCCAGTTCGACGCACTCAAGAAGTCCCTCTGAACTTAACGTCCATCATTCAAACTTCGAGCCGCCCGTCCCCTGTGGATTGGCGGTTCTTTTTTAGGCCTTTTTGGGCTATCTGTCAGATCGCTGATTGCGGGACGGCGTGGGTGTTTTGGATCTGCTGGGAACGCAGAGTTTGAGGACGTCGCTGAAGGGCCATGGCCCGGATATTCTCGTCGAAACTTTTCCCTACGCCCCATGATGCCCTTATTCTGAATCCAGGAATACAGACCGAAAAACTCACGAAACATCACGAGAATCAGGGAGGTCCAAATCGCGTCAGTCTCATTCAGCAGGTGATTACGAAGATCGTCATCATTGCTTCTTCTCTCGGGCTTTTGGTGCCTTTCGTGGTTCCTTATCCTCCCCCGAGGCTTATGCGTTCTCCATGTCCTCAGCGCCTCTGTGATCCGCAAGGTAACGATTCGCCAGCGCAGCTGGACAAGATCTTCCTTGATGCCCGGGACGCTTACCAGGCCTCCCTGATCTCCATGGAACTCCAGAGAAGATCATCTCCCGAGAAGGAGAATTTTCCGAGGAATGGAGTCTCCTCCAGCATCAGGGGCAGCCACAAGCGGTCATCGGCCCACATACGGTCATAGGGAATCTCATCGATCCCGACCCACAGCGGAATGGCTTCGTCGGTCTCAGTAGGAGTCCCCGTGAAGTCATCCGCCCGATAGACATGGCAGAGGATATCAGGAATATCCCCCATGGCGAACCACAGCTCGCCGAGTTTGCGCGGATTCAGGGGGGTGATCTTCAACTCCTCCTCGGTTTCCCGGATCGCACAGGCCAGCGGGGTTTCGCCGGGATCGATCTTGCCACCTGGGCCATTGATCTTCCCGGCCCCGAGGCCACGCTTCTTGACGATGAGCAGGACCTGGCCGTCGCGGATGATGAACATCAGCGTCGCGGGCACCACCGGCACCCACGACTCCCAATCCACCGGCGACGGCCCTTGACTCATCAGGCCCCCGCTGCCGCGTAGGCCTCCACGCTGTCACAGGTGCAAACGAGGTTGCGGTCGCCGTGGACGTTGTCGATGCGGCCGACCGATGGCCAGAACTTGTGTTGACGCAGTCCAGGCAGCGGATAGGCCGCCTGCTCGCGGGAATATGCATGCGTCCATTCGTCGGCACAGATCACTTCCGCCGGATGCGGGGCGTTCTTGAGTGGGTTGTCATGGGCATCGGCCTCGCCGTTGATGACGGCCATGATTTCGCCATGGATCGCGATCATCGAGTCGCAGAAGCGGTCGATCTCGACCTTCGATTCCGACTCGGTGGGCTCGATCATCAGCGTCCCTCCGACCGGCCAGCTCATGGTGGGGGCGTGGAAGCCATAGTCCATCAGGCGCTTTGCCACGTCCTCGACCGTGACGCCGCTCTTGTCGCTGAGCGGGCGGACATCAATGATGCACTCGTGGGCGACGAGGCCGAGGTTTCCGGTGTAAAGGATCGGATAGAACGGAGAGAGACGCTTGGCCGCGTAGTTGGCGGTCAGGATGGCGGTGGCGGTCGCTTCTTTCAGTCCGTCCGCGCCCATCATGGCGATGTACATCCACGAGATGGTGTTGATTGAGGCGCTGCCCCAGGGAGCGGAGCAGACAGAGCCTTCGGAGTCACTGAGTTCGCGATGTCCCGGAAGATAGGGCACGAGCTGCTTGGCCACGCCGATCGGTCCCACGCCTGGACCGCCGCCGCCGTGAGGAATGCAGAAGGTCTTGTGAAGGTTGAGGTGGCAGACGTCCGCACCAATGAAGCCGGGGCTGGTGAGGCCGACCTGGGCGTTCATGTTCGCGCCGTCCATGTAAACCTGTCCACCGGCGGCATGAATCTTCTCGCAGATCTCGACGATGGTTTCCTCGAAGACTCCGTGGGTGGACGGATAAGTGACCATCAGGCAGGAAAGGTTTTCCCGATGCTCGGCGATGCGGGCTTCGAGATCGCCGACGTCGATGTTGCCCTTGTCGTCGCATTTCACGCCAACGACCTTCATGCCGGTCATCACGGCCGAAGCCGGATTGGTGCCGTGGGCGGACACCGGGATGAGACAGACATTGCGATGCGAATCGCCGCGAGCGAGATGATAGCGGCGGATGGCGAGCAGTCCGGCGTACTCGCCCTGAGAGCCGGCATTGGGCTGGAGAGAAACGGCTGCGAAGCCGGTGACTGTAGCGAGCCAGTCTTCAAGCAACGTGAGCATCTCACGATAGCCCGTGCTTTGATCCGCCGGGACGAAGGGATGGATCGAGGAAACCTCCGGCCAGCTCAGCGGCATCATCTCGGCCGTGGCGTTGAGCTTCATCGTGCAGGAACCGAGCGCGATCATCGAGTCATTGAGCGCGAGGTCTTTCGATTCGAGACGCTTCAGGTAGCGGAGCATTTCCGTCTCCGAATGGAAGCGGTTGAAGGCGGCCTGGGTCAGATACGGCGTATCACGGGAAAGCGCGGCGGGCCAGGCGACCGAAGCGACATCCGGCAACTCCCCTGCTCCACCGAAGGCGGAGATGACGAGCAGGACATCACCTTCGGAAGTCGTTTCATCGAAGGAAATTCCGACGTGATCCGGTCCCAGGTTGCGGAGGTTGACCCCGGCTCGGAGGGCTCGCACGTGGACTTCGGAAGCCTTTCCGGGAACGATGGCGACGAGGGTGTCGAAGAACGGACCTGCCTCGGTTTCAATGCCGGTGGTGGCGAGCAGCGACTTCAGTTGTGCGGTGCGGGCATGAATCGTGTGCGCGATATGCTTCAGACCCTCGGGGCCATGATAGACCGCATACATCGAGGCCATCACGGCCAACAGCACCTGGGCGGTGCAGATGTTGGAGGTCGCCTTGTCGCGACGGATGTGCTGCTCGCGAGTCTGGAGCGAAAGCCGGTAGCCAGGCTTGCCGCGGGAGTCGATCGAGATGCCGATGAGGCGCCCCGGCATCTTGCGCTTGAGGTCATCGCGACAGGCCATGAAGGCCGCGTGCGGACCACCGAAGCCCATTGGCACGCCGAATCGCTGGCTGGAACCGATGCAAATGTCCGCTCCGAAACGACCGGGGGCCTTCAAAACTGTTAGAGCGAGCAGGTCGGCAGCGACGATGGTCACTGCACCGGCTGCCTTGGCTTTCTCGAAGAAGGCGGTGAAGTCATCGAGGCGACCACGCGTGTCCGGATACTGCACGAGGACGGCGAACAGATTGGTCGTGGCGGCGGGGTCGAAGGTCGCCCAATCGCCGACGATGACCTCGATTCCGAGCGGTTCGGCCCGGGTGACCACCACGTCGATCGTCTGCGGATGGCAGCGATCCGAGACAAAGATCGCGCGACCCTTCGGCTTCGAGGAAAGCGCGAGGCTCATCGCTTCGGCCGCAGCGGTGCCTTCATCGAGCAACGAGGCATTCGCAACATCGAGCCCGGTGAGGTCGGTGATCATCGTCTGGAAATTCAGCAGCGCTTCCAGACGGCCTTGGGCGATCTCGGCCTGATAGGGTGTGTAGGCCGTGTACCAGCCGGGATTTTCCAGGATATTCCGCTGGATGACCGGCGGGACGAAGGTGCCGTGATAGCCTTGTCCGATGAAGGACTTCATCACGGTGTTCTTTGAGAAGATCGACTTGAGCCAGCCAAGCGCTTCCTGCTCCGAACGCACGGGCGGCAGGTTCATCGGTTGATCAAGGCGGATGCCAGCGGGCACGGCGGCATCAACGAGGGCATCGAGAGAATCAAACCCAACCGTGTGGAGCATCTCATCGCGCTCGGTGTCCACGGGTCCAAGGTGACGGCTCAGGAAATCAATACGGGCAGACATGATAAAAGAGGATATTGGAAAGGGAGAAGGCGCACTGGTCGAGCGCGCCTTCAAGGATGTTCAGGAATCGAATGAGGCAAGGGTCAACCGATCTGGGCCGAGTACGCTGCCGCATCGAGCAGGCCTTCCACGTCCGCCGCATTCTTGACGCGGAGCTTGAAGATCCAGCCGCGACCGTAGGGATCGGTGTTGACGAGGGCCGGATCGGCCTCGACGTCGAGATTGACCTCGACCACCTCGCCACCGATCGGAGCGTAGATGTCGCTGGCGGCCTTCACGGACTCAACCACGGCGGTCGGATCACCTGCATCGACCGCGCGGCCCACGAGCGGCAGTTCGACGAACACCACGTCAGTGAGTTCTTCCTGGGCGTGATCGGAAATGCCCACGGTGGCAACGTCGCCTTCAAGGCGGACCCACTCATGGGAGGAATTGTAACGGAGGTCGGATGGAACATTCATGGTCGAAGTAACGGAACGCGGCGATGTCAGGCTTTTGCCGCTGGCTTGTAAAACGGTTTCTTCACGACTTTCGCCGGATTGAGCCGGCCTCGGACGTCGATGCTTACTTCGGTGCCGAGTTTCGTCCAAGCGATCGGAAGATAGGCAAGTCCGATGCCGATGCCAAGACTCGGGGAAAGGACTCCGCTGGAGAGTTCGCCCAGTACTTCGCCTTCAGGGGAAAGGACCGGATAATGGGCGCGAGGTGGGGCTCCCTTGTCGGTGTAGGCGAGCGCCACGAGGCGGACCTCGGTGCCGTCAGCCTTCTGCTTCGCGAGGGTTTCACGGCCAACGAAGTCGCCCTTCTCCAGGTCCACGAAGAAGCCGAGCCCGGCCTCGATCGGCGTGCGGGTCGGGGAAAGATCGTTGCCGTTGAGCGGATAGCACATCTCGAGACGGAGGCTGTCGCGAGAGCCGAGACCACAGGGCTTGGCACCATTCTGAACGAAGCGCTTCAACCACTCACCGCCTTCGGCAGCAGGTGAGAAAAACTCGAAGCCATCCTCGCCGGTGTAGCCGGTGCGGCAGACCACGCAGCCGGTCGAGGTGAAGGCGATTCCATTGCGCGGCGGAAGAGGCTCACCCGGACAGGCCGCCGCGTAAACGGCAGGAGAATCCGGTCCCTGGATGGCCATGCCAGCCCAGGCTTCGCTCTCGTTGCGGAGTTCGACTCCAGCAATGAGGTGCTTTGACATCCACGCAAAGTCCTCGTCGATCATCGAGGCATTCACGACGAGGAAAAAGTCCGACCCACCCGTGCGATAGGCGATCAGGTCGTCGATCACTCCACCGTTTTCATTCAGTAAAAACGTGTATTGCCCCTCGCCGATACCGAGCTTGCCCACGTTGTTGGCGAGCATCCGATTGAGCCACTCCAGCGATCCCGGGCCACTGACCAGAAATTGGCCCATGTGGGAGATGTCGAAGACCCCCGCAGCTCCGCGGACGGCCGCGTGCTCATCGAGGATCGACGTGTATTGAACCGGCATGTACCAGCCGGCAAACGGGACCAAACGCGCACCCAGTTCAACATGGGCGGCTTCCAACGGAGTACGCTTCAACAAATCAGACACGGCCCAAAACTGGCGACCAGGCCGGGTCTTGTCAACCGGACGGCCCTTGAGCATTTCAGATTGTCTAAACTCACGATCACAGTCCGCATTTTGAAACAAAAACGGCGGAAGGTTTCCCCTCCGCCGTCTTGAAAAACATCGGGATCAGCCCCCGGTGCGTGGTGGACGCTTCTTTTTCGATTCACTGACATCGATGACCGGGCCCTTGCCATCGGCCTGCATGCGTTTCATGCGCTCCATCTCCTGCTGCTTTTCCGCCATGCGCTCCATGAAGCCCTTCTTGCCAGGCACCAGCTTGCGTTCCTTGAGTTCAGGTTCAGGCATCTTGTTGGTGAGCCATGTCTGAACGATCGAGAAGATGTTCGTCGTGGTCCAATACAGCGCGAGGGCCGAGGCGAAGCTGTAGCAGAAGAAGAAGAACATGAACGGCATGAACATCATGATCCGCTGCTGGGTCTTGTCGCCGGTCTTCGGGGTCATCGCCATCTGGATGAAGCTGGTGATGGCCATGATGATCGGGAGGATGTTGATGGGGATCCCACCAATCACCCATCGGGTGTCCGGTTGTGAAAGGTCGTTGACCCAGAGAAACTCCTGATGCCGCAGTTCCACCGCGTATTGGAGCATGCGGTAGAAGCCGAAGAAGATCGGAAGCTGGATGAGCATCGGCAGACAGCCGCCGATGGGATTCACACCATACGTTTTGTACAGCTTCATCATCTCCTGGTTCATCCGGTTAGGATCGTCGCCATACTTTTCCTTCAGCTTCGCCATTTCCGGCTGGAGCTTGCTCATCCGCTTCATCGAGCGGGTGGACTTCGCATAAAGCGGCCAGATCGCGGTGCGGACGATGATCGTGAGAAAAATGATCGCCAGGCCCCAGGCCCATTGATTGCCAAGTCCGCTGAAGGCCTTGTGAAGCCAGTTGAGCAACCAATTGAGCGGGCTTGCGGCGAGGCTGAAGTAGCCGTAGTTCATCACCTCGCTCCAGTGGTTGCCCATACCGGATAGCAGGGTGTTGTCGCAGGGCCCCATGAAGATCTGGTAGGTGAAGGCCTTCGGCTCCTTGCTGGCGAGAGTGAGCGACGGAAGACCAAATCCGGCGCTGACCGACTTCACAGCTTCTGCGCCGGGCGTGATCGAGACGTCGCCCGGCTTGGCCCAAAGTTTCCCGGCTTGAGGTTCCTGCGGCCGGATGACGGTGGCGAAGAATTGGTTGGCGACTCCGCCGAATTCGAGTTTCTCGGAATCCTTGGTGATGATGGGTTTGTCGGAACCGAACCAGCCGCCCTTGAACTCGCTGACGTCCTTGAAATGCATGCTGCCGGAATCGCGATAGAGGAAGGTCGTTTGTTGCGCCCACTCCTTTTGGTAAAGCGGGGACGCTTCACCCAGGTAAATGCTGAAGGCATCGAGCGAGATTGGCCCGGCGGCGGCGTTCTCCAGCTCCAGTGAGAAATCGAGAAGATAAGGCGAGCCGGTCTTGTCGTCCTCAATGATCGAGAAGGTCTTGCGAGCGATCAGTCCGGAAGGATGGGTGCCGACGAAGACCGCCTTTTTTCCCGGGATCGATTTCGCTTCAAGGTATGAATAGGAGATGTTTTCCTGCGACTGGCCACCGCCGGCGATGGCACCGATCGGACCGCTTCCAAAGCGGTTCATCCGGACGCGCCTGTCATTGCTGCCGACCTCAAACTGGTTCTTGACCTCGGCCTGCTTGATGCCGCCGCCGAGGGTGCTGAGGGTGAAGACCATCTCCTGGGTCTCCAGAGTGATGAGCTTTTCGTCAGCCGGAGCTGCTGGCTCTTCACTGCGCAAAACGCCACCCTCCACCGGAGTTCCCGGAGTGCCGGGCGCGGCGGGAGCCGTCGGGGTCTCAGGTGGCTTTGGCGCGTTGGCGGCAGCTTCCTGCCTGGCCTTCGTCGAGTAGTGGATGTTGGCAGCCAGCAGGATGCTGCAGGCGATCACGATGAACCAGGTCTTGCGGTCGTACATGGAGAAAAGGGATTCAGGCGTTGGCCTCAGTGGGGATGGTTGCCATGGGAGCAGGAATTCCTGCGCGGCGGGACGGGGTCATAACCGGAGCCCCCCCATGGATGACAGCGGAAAATCCGACAGATTCCGAGCCAGCTGCCGCGCCAAGGACCATGGGCCTCGATGGCTTGGAGAAAATAATGCGAACAGGTCGGCGCATAGCGACATCCAGCCGCCGGTCCGGCGAGGGCCTTGAGCACCGGATTGAGAAAACGTTGGTAGAAACGGACGAGTGTCCGGAGCAGCCAGGTGACGGAACGGTCAAGCACTTGGAGGTCGGGGAGCGGAACCCAGAAGACCGAGACGCCGGGCCTGTTTCAACCAGTCGGCCTCGAGTTCGGCGAAGGAAGCTGTGGCCGCACCGTGGCGGGCGATGGTCACCAGGTAGCGCTGGAGATCACAGAAATCCGCGGCGTGGTCACGGACGAGGGCACGGAAAATGCGACGCAGACGAACGCGGTCGTGGGCTTTACCCGACTTCTTCGTCGTGATGAAACCGGTCCGAATCCCGTCGAGCGAGGAATCCGCAAGCGTGCTTAAAACAACAAACCGGCCGGCTTTCGCCTGACCGGTGGTCCTGACCCTCGCGAACTCGTCGCGATGGGTCATGCTGTGCTTTCGCGATAGACGCATGGCTGGTTCACGGGAAAACCCGGATCCGCCCGCGACGCGACTCCTGCTCAGGAGCCGTGCTGCGTCGTGTGGCGCTTGTATGGGATCTCAACGCCCTTCGGAAGAAGGCGCTTGCGGCCCTTGGCGCGGCGGCGCTTGATGATGTCGCGTCCACCTTTGGTGGCCATGCGGGCACGGAATCCGTGCTGACGGCGGCGGGTACGCTTGGAAGGCTGATAGGTGCGGAAGCTCATGACAGGGTCGCAGGTTGGCGCTAAAGGTGATCCACTCCGATTCCGGGGCGGGCGCGCACTCTAGGAACCCGCGAGCACTTGTCAACCCGGCAAATGTTCGGATATGCGAATTTTTTTCACGAGAAGGCCGGAAATTACACGTGCCCGTCCCTCAGGACTGTGACAGCCTTCCGGCATGGACCCAGTCGTGCAAGCCCTGCCTTCACGGAGCAGTAGCTCTGACCAGATGCGAGTGGAGCCCGCCACGATCGAGGATCTCCCCGCTCTGACGGAGTTGGTCATGGACCTCTTCGCAAAGTCGGGAGACTTCAGCCCGAACCGCTCCACCCAGGAACGGGGCCTGAGCCTGATCCTTGAACAGCCAAGCCGCGGCCGGATCTTCGTTCTTCGCAATGACCACCGCATCATCGGCATGGTGAACCTCCTTTTCACCATCTCCACAGCCCGGGGAGGCTTTGTAATCCTGATGGAGGATGTCATCGTTCACCCCGATCATCGTGGTCTGGGATACGGCACGAAATTGATCGAGTACGTCATCGACTTTGCCCGCCAGAAGGACTTCAAGCGGATCACGCTGCTGACCGACAAGATCAGTGCGGAGTCCCAGAACTTCTTCACCAAGCATCACTTTGAATACTCCAGCATGATCCCGATGCGGATCAATCTCGACTGAATCCGCCATGGGCTGGGAGCATGTCACAGCCTCGGATGTCTTTGCCTTCGCGATGATTGCGGTCATCGGGGCCAGCTTCGGCGTGATTCTGGTTCTGTTCATTTCGATGAAGAGGCATGCCGGTCGGCGCGATGATCAGGTTGATGAACTCCTCCGCGAGGTTCATCTGAAGGAGAAGGAACTGGCGCGTCCTGCGTCGAAGGCGGAGCCGATTGCCCAGGCCTGGGAAAAGCAGGCTGATTGGTGGAAGGACGATAAACCTGACTGAGTTCAGCGACTCCAACCCTCGTGAATCATCCTCGTCAGATGAAGCCGACTTCCATGGTTCCCCTTTTTGAACTCGAACTCGGCTGTGACGGGGATTCTCTGCCGAGCCGTGAAATCGAGTCTGCAACCTGATCCAGACTCGACCTTTGCAATCACGGGCTGAAGCGAGTCGCGATGCTCCACGGAAATCCACGGGCCCTCCACCGCATCATCCCTGGAGAGTTCATTGGGAACCTTGCTGAGATAGACACGCATCGTTTGAGTCGCTGTCGGCTGCGTTTCAACCCACTCGATCCAGTCCGCCGTGCCATACGCAGTGAAGCTTTCCCAATCGAGTCCGAATCCCTCGCCATCCCAGATCATCGCCAGCGGTTGCCTCTCGCCGGAAGAAAGCCTCACCTCGAAGAAGGCGAGCACCCTTCCCTGATCCTCAAGCAGGGTCGCGGTGAGGACTTCATCCAACATCGGAAGCGGATGGCCGCGTCGGTGATGGTAATCCAGCCACAGTTTTCCAACCCGCCCAGAATCGTGAAGCAACGCACATCTCGCGGAATCGTCGGGTGCGCTGAAATACTCTAACAGCCTCGCACGCGCCAGTTCCACAGTAGGATGGATGAGCCGCTTTTCGGGTGGAGGCCTTTTGGCCATGGGCTGCCGTCTGACCTGCAGCATGCCCGCCAACCAGAGAACTCCAAACGTCAGTGCCAGCAGCAGCAGGAGCCGCGAGATGAACCACGTAAGGCGCAACCTTGAAGCACGTGACCGCTTCATCCCTTGGTTCTCCGCCGACGGGTGGACGCAAAGACCATCAACACCGCACCCCAGGCAAGCATGGGTTCCGGCACCGGAGAGATGTCATAGCCGATCAAATCCAGCGCCCGCAGGTCGGCGATGCTGGGAGTGAAGAGCTGCCCATAGTCGATGGTGGGATCCATCCCCCCGATCAGGGTCCCGGTCAGATTGCCATCTTTCCAATGCGATGCCTGGCGACCATCGCCACGCTCCAATCCGGTGGACATCAGGTAGAACTCGGTTCCATCGAAAAGACCAGACGCCACTCCGGGGGTGAGTTCACGAACTCCGCTGGTGAACTCCGCTTCATTGGTAGGCCGCCCCACCGAGGCGAACCTGAAGAGATCGAGGGTCGTGACCGACAGGGTCGACCCGGTCAGATCCGTGCCGACCGGGACCCCATCGGCGACATCGGTCTGGGACAGGAAGCCCAAGGCATGACCGATCTCGTGCAGGGCGACGCTTTCGAAATCAATCGTTCCGGGTGAAGCCGTCGAGCGATCGTAGCTGAAGGCAAAGTCGCTGTTGAAGTCGATCTGGGCATCAATGGTCGTGCCCACCAGTCCGTCCAGAAAGGACGTGGGGAGCCCGAGAGCCTTGGCGTTGGCCTTGGTCAGCAGGACGTTTCCGCTGAAGGCGATCCCGGTCAGTGAGCGTATCGACAGATTGTCCGGCAGGGCGAAAACAATGCCATCGTCGGCCTCGTCTGCGGCATCATCCACGAGCAGCCCACCCACTCCGAGGTAGCTGCCTTGAAGATAGACGGGATTGGTTCCACCGATGACGTTCGAGTTCCCGGAGCCAAAGGAATAAACATCCGCGTCGATGACGATGGTGATTTCATCAGTGATGTAGTTCGCCCAGGTGGCAGCGGCCCGGTTGAAGGCTGCCAAGGCAGGGGCGTTGTTGGCCAGCGAGCCTCCGGAGCGAGGTTGGATCACCAGATTCAGTCCGCCACTGCCCAGGTGGATTGGAGCGGAGGCCCCGGCAGGCTGCAAACCCGGGTCAGTTCCGGAGGAGTTGAGCCCAAATGGCTGGAGGAAATCCGGATCCGCCGAAGCTACGCGGATGAAAACCAAGAGGATTCCCAGAATTCGTGAACATGGGTTAAGAGATCGCGACATCGCATCGATACGGACGGGAATCATCCTGCTTGTCAGGCGAACCTGACGCGGCAGGCCCCCAGTCCGGCGATCATTGAGCCGCCGTCACATCATCGCCGTAGAAGCTCTTGATGTAGCCGAACTCCACCAAGGTGTCCTGCCACGGGGAAATGACGTTGGGATCCTCGAACACCCGGCCCCCCATGGCCAGCCACTCCTCGGCCTTGGTCATGTCCTCCTTCTTGTAGCAGAGCGCAGCGTGGGCGTAGTAGTAATACGGCGAATCATCGAGGAAATCGTATTTCTCCGCGAGTACCTCGGCCTCCTCCGTTTTGCCCAGCTTGATCTTGCAGAGCAGGATTTTGAACTCCACCAACCGGGAAAGCGCCATCTGCTCTTTTGCGGGCAGGCTCTTCACGACCTTCTCGAACACGTCGAGCGCTGGTTGCCATTTCTTGGTCACGAAAAGAATCTCCCCGATGTTGAACTGGATGCTTGGCTCATCCGGTGAGAGCTTCTCCGCCAAACGAAAGGCATCCATCGCCTTGTCGAAGTCCCGGAATTCCACAGAGCAGGATCCCCGCAGGTTAAGCAACTCCGCGCTATCCTGGAAAATCACATTGGCCTTTTCAAGCTCGTCGATGGTCTCAAAGACCCGCTTGTCACGGAACAGACGGTCCGCCTCTTCCAAGTGCTTGGTAAACTCATTGCGGCGCTCCTCTGGGAGATTGAGAAAGGCCTTCTGGTTCAGGGTAAGCTGCTGAGGCTTCTTTTCGGCATCTGGCCCCGGCGAATCCTGGGCAACGGCCAGCAGACAGGAACCAACGAAAACTGCGGATAAGAGGGAAATCTTCATGACGATGGCTTGGACTCTACGCGGGAAATTCTCAGAACGCAAGCCACGGTTCTCAACGGTACAGCCCCCGCTTCTCCAAATACTCGCCCACCTCTGGGTTCATCCAATCCTTGAGCGTCCGACCTCGCTGGACGCCCTCGCGGATCGCCGTGGCCGAGGCCGGATGATCACCGGGCACGACCTGCATTCGGAATCCTTCCCTCGGTTGCGGAGTGTCCCCTCCCCTCGCCAGCACGAGGAAAGTCACCACCGCCGCCAACTGCTCGGGGCGCTTCCACCTTGGAAGAGCGTTCCATTGATCGCCGCCCATCAGCCAGAACCACTCGGCCTCAGGCTCCTTTGCAGAAAGGGCTTCCGCTGTGAGATAGGAAAAGGATGGCTCCGGGCCGGTCAGTTCGTAATCCTCGACCTTCGCCCACGGCAGATCCCTTGTCGCCAGCCGTAGCATTTCCACCCGGTCCTCCGCCGGAGCGGTCGCACGACCGACCTTGTGCGGGGAAATCCGGCACGGCATGAAGCGCACCTCGTCGAGCTCGGCCGCGTCCTTCGCCAAGCGCGCCATGTGGACATGACCGAGATGGACCGGGTCAAAGGTCCCGCCGAAGAGGGCGATGCGCTTCTTCTTAGACATGGCGTCGGGTGTGTTCGCGATACGCCGCCGGCGGCATGCCGACCGTGGCGCGGAATTGTCGGGTGAAGGCAGTCTGGTCGCCATATCCACAAGCCAGCGCGATCTCCGCCACCGCGGTCGAGGTCGTGGTCAGCCACTCCGCCGCCACCCCGATCCGCGCTTTGCGGATGAATTGCGAGGTCGTGAGCATGAAGACTTTCCGCATCCGACGGTCGAGCTGGGCCGGGGAAAGCTTCGCCTTCGCCGCGAGATCCGCCGGGCGCAGCTCTTCATCGAGGTGCTTCTGGATGAAGGCCACCGTCCGCGCCACGCCCGCGAACTCGGTGTCCGATTCGCTCGGCTCGCCCAGATCCCGGGAAATCGACGCCAGCCCGACCACCCGACCCTTCGCGTCATGCAGCGGCACCTTCGTCGCCAGATACCAGCCGAGCGTGCCTTTGCGATTTGTGACCAGCTCCAGGCGGTCCGCCAGCTCGCGCCCCGACTCCAGCACCTGCAGGTCCTGCTCGCGATACGCCGCCGCCAGATGCTCCGGGAAAAACTCATCCGCCACCCGGCCTAACAGCTTTCGCGGATGATCAATGCCAAGCCGCTCCGCAAAGGCCTGGTTCGCCGCGCGATACCGCCGCTCACGGTCCTTCAGGCAAAACACCACGTCCGGCAGGTGCGCGAACAGCCGCTCGCAAAACCGCGGCGAGGCGAGCTGATCCAGGAAGTCATCATCGGCGGACACGGCGGATTCTTTGCCGCAACGCATGGGACTTTCATGCGGATCGGTCAAGACAGCGGTGCGATGCTCTGATCATGACGCTTTCCTCCATCCGCCATCGTATCGACCAGATCCGCCAGCATCCGATCAGCGATGAGGCCCTCGTCGATGAAGCCATCGCCCTCGCCGCCGACCTGCTGAAAGCCGCGCAGTCCGAAGAGCGCTCCGGCGAGCGTCGCCAGGCGAAGCAGATGGCCCGCATGATGAACGACCCCGCCGGCAAGGCCTTCACCCTCGCCATGGCCGACCAGGTTTTCCGTCCGCCGACGCATGCCCGCTCCGCCGCGCAGTTCCGACACCTCGTCGAGGGCTATGGCGTGCCGGACTACCTTTCCCTGCCGGAAAAGATCGCCATGCGCGCCGGAGCCACCGCCTCTGCCTTTGCGCCCGAGATTGTGATCCCGGCCATCACCGGCGCGATGCGCTCACAGAGTTCCTCGGTCATTCTGCCTGCCGAAGACGCGAAGCTGAAACCCCTCCTCGCCCGCCGCAAGAAGGCCGGCATGCGGATGAACCTCAACCAGCTCGGCGAGGCGATCCTTGGCGAAAACGAGGCCGAACACCGCATCCAGGCCGTGATTGCCCGACTCGAATCGCCCGACTGCGATTACCTCTCGGTTAAAATCTCGGCGATCTTCAGCCAGATCCACCTCGTCGGCGAAACCGAGACGCTCGCCCGCATCACGGCCCGACTCCGCCAGCTTTACCGAGTCGCGATGAAGAACCCGGTCAATGGCCGGCCGAAGTTCGTGAACCTCGACATGGAGGAATACCGCGACCTCCACCTGACCTGCGATGCTTTCCGCGAAGTACTGGACGAGCCGGAGTTCATGCAGCTTGAAGCGGGGATCGTTCTCCAAGCCTACCTGCCCGACTCGTGGCCGGTGCAGAAGGACCTGATCGCCTGGGCGAAACAACGAGTCGCCCGTGGCGGGACCGGGATCAAGATCCGCATCGTGAAGGGCGCGAACCTCGCCATGGAAAGCGTCGAGGCCGAGCTCCACGACTGGCCTCTCGCACCCTACGGATCAAAGGAAGAGGTCGATGCCAACTTCAAGCGCATGGTCCACGAGGCCTGCGATCCGACCAACGCCGCTGTGGTTCGTCACGGCGTGGCCAGCCACAATCTCTTCGACATCGCTTACACCCTCCTGCTCCGGGCCCGTGAGGGCGTCGATGCCCGCGTCGAGTTCGAGATGCTCGAAGGCATGGCCAACCACCAGGCCCGCGTCGTGAATGAAAGCGCCGGTGGCCTCCTGCTCTACGCACCGGTCGTGAACCGCGACGATTTCCACAGTGCCATCGCGTATCTGGTCCGACGCCTTGACGAAAACACCTCCGAGGAAAACTTCCTCCGCGATCTCTTCGGGATGAAGCCCGGCGATGCCGCCTGGAAACGCCAGGAGGAACGCTTCCGCCGCGCCTGTGCCCGCAAGGACAGCGTGCTCGCCGGACCGAAGCGCCTTCAGGATCGCAGCCGCGAAACCGTCGTCGCCCTGCCGCTCGACGCGCCTTTCCACAACGAGGCCGACACCGACTTTTCCCTGCCCGCCAACCGCAAGTGGGCGCGTGAACTGATCGAGGCGAAACGTTCCTCCGCCATCGCTGACATCCCGTTGGTGATCGATGGTCGCGAGGAAATGACCGAGGTCCTCGAAACCGGTTTTGATCCTTCGCGTCCGGGCGTCGAGGCCTATCGACACTCCCTCGCCGGACCTGAGCAGATCGAACGCGCCCTGCAGACCGCCGTCGCCGCTCGCGCCTCCTGGAAAGCCCTCGGCTTCGAAGGTCGTGGCGAACTGCTCAGGGAAGTCGCCGCCGAGATCGAGCGCACTCGGGGCGAGGCGATTGCCACGATGCTGCTCGATGCCGGCAAGGCCGTTTCCGAAGCGGATGTCGAGATCACCGAGGCCATCGACTTCGCGAACTATTACACCCGCCGCTTTTCCGATGATGGTGCGGTCTTCGAGCCTTTCGGCACGGTGCTCGTCACCCCGCCGTGGAATTTCCCCTTCGCCATCCCCTGCGGCAGCATCCTCGCGGCGCTGATCGGCGGGAACACCGTCATTCTGAAGCCCGCGCCGGAAACGGTCCTCACCGCCTGGGTGCTGGTGAACTGCCTGTGGCGCGCCGGGATTCCCAAGGACGTCCTCCAGTTCGTCCCCTGCCCCGACAATGAAATCGGTCGCTCGCTCGTCACCGACGACCGCATCGGAGCGGTGATTCTAACAGGTGCCTACGAGACCGCCCGGATGTTCCTCGATTGGAAGCCCTCGTTACGGCTCTTCGCGGAAACCAGCGGCAAGAACTCGCTCATCATCACCGCCGCCGCCGATCCCGATCAGGCGATCAAGGATCTCGTCAAAAGCGCTTTCGGCCATGCCGGTCAGAAATGCTCCGCCGCCTCGCTCGCGATCGTCGAGGCCGAGGTTTACGACAGCCCGGGCTTCCGCCGACAGCTCAAGGACGCCGCGCAATCGCTCCGTGTTTCCGGACCGTGGAACCTAGACGCCATTGTCACCCCGATCATCCGCGAAGCGGGCGAATCGCTGCATCGCGCCCTGACCACCCTAGATCCCGGCGAGGAATGGCTGCTCGTACCGAAGATGATCGATGGCAACCCCTGCCTGTGGTCGCCCGGCATCAAGCTCGGCGTGAAACCGGACAGCTGGTATCGCCGCACCGAATGCTTCGGCCCGGTCCTCGGACTGGTGAAGGCGAACGATTTCCAACACGCCCTCAGGATTCAGAACGACTCGCAGTTCGGCCTCACCGGCGGCATCCATTCGCTCGACGACCGGGAAATCGCGCTCTGGCGCGAGCGGGTCGAGGTCGGCAATGCCTACATCAACCGCCCGATCACCGGTGCCATCGTCCAGCGCCAGCCCTTCGGCGGCTGGAAGCGTTCCTGCTTCGGCCCGGGCGCGAAGGCCGGGGGGCCGAACTACTGCCAGCTCTTCGGCACCTGGACCAATGTCGGCCTGCCTGTCGAACGAGCCGAACCCTCGGAACCCAGCCTCGCCCTGCTGATGAAACTCGTCGCTGTCCTCCCGGAATCCCGCGACCACCTCGTGGCCGCCGCTGGCAGCGATGCCTTCTGGAACAAGAAGGAGTTCAGCCTCGAACATGACCCCAGCGGCCTGCGTTTCGAGTCGAACGTCTTCCGCTATCGCCGCTTTTCACGGGCCATTGTTCGAGCGGAGGATTCGACCTCCGATGGCGATCTTGCGCGGCTTCTGCTGGTCGCAAAGACGATGGGCGTCGCCGTCTCCCTCTCGCTCGAAAGCCCTCGCAAGTGGCTGTCAGGACTCGACTTCGAATCCGTGATCGAGTCCACCAAGGCCCTGGCAGCCCGCCTGCCCGCTGTTGCTGATCATTTCGGACTCGTACGTGCTCCCGGAGCGGGAACCGCGCTGAAATCCGCCAGCATCGCCACTGGCCTGCGCTGGGCCGATGGACCTGTTCTTATGAGTGCCCGACTCGAATGGCCCGCCTGGCTTCGCGAGCAATCCATATCGGAATCTTGTCATCGTTACGGAAATCTCTTGCCCAAACCGTTAGAATTGGCCAAATGAAATATGCCCTTGCCGCGTGTGGTCTCCGGGAAATCCGGGGGGAGACCTCGGCGGCCCCGTGGCAGGGGCGCTTTGAGTGAAAAATGGACTGTTTCAAGCATTTGCTGGGCAGGCCAAAGGTTCAGGCAAGGACCTGCTACCTTGATTTTCTGCGAATGCCTCCAATAGGCTTGAGGATGCTCAAGTTTGCTCAGTTGCTATCTTTTGACAATTCGAGCTGTCTACTCTGATCAAGAGGAGCATCCTTCCATCACCCGTGTAGAAGGGGATGCCGCCCTACCAAGCTGACTGCAATTGCAAATCACGCCCCAAATCCTAACCGTATCTTCCAAATCAGTCGTCTGCCGTCAAAAATGACGTAACGTGAATGACGAGCAAGAGCCCGAAAAGATCCTGAATCTAAACAAAAACCTCAGGAGAAGGCCATGTTCGAAAAAATTCAGAGAACGGTGTCACACAACAAAAGCGCCAAGGCAGACGAACTCTTCAGATCAAAATCAACATTTGTCATTCATCAATCGTCAATCCACTCCGCTGCCCGCCTTCCAGGCTCTAGTCTTTAGAGAAATCGCTCCCGGCGATCCGCGAGTGAACTCCCGCCCGCTCACCGCTATCCCAATTCGTCCTCAATGAACTCAAGCACCAGTTCCACGAGTTCCTCCAGAGCCGCTGGGACCTCCTCTTCGATCGTGGCGAGATACTCGGCTTCGGTTTCGCTGTAATCTTCGCGGTCGTCGCTGCGGGTCTGGCACCAGCGGCTGGCGTTGAGGGGATCGACCATCGAGTCAGCTCCGATGAGGTCGAATGAGTTGATGATCCGCTGGTGATCCAATCCGCTCTGCCAGAAGCCATGCAGGCCGTCCTCGCTTTCAAGGATCGCAACAGTCTCATAGACGTCCATCAAGGCACGCTCTTCGCGGGTGAGGGCGCGCTCGGACGATTCGTGCTCAAGCCGGTCGATGAGGATCTCCACCTTCTCCGGCCATTCAATCGGTTCCTGGGAAAACATTTCGCGCGGGTCTAGGACACGGAAGCGGACCTTGCAAAGGGAAACCGTGGGGGAAGTGAGAAGTGAGGAATGGAGAGTATCGTGCGTGCAACTCACCTTCGTGTATTCTTGCCGACGCTTTCGCCCTCGATCCACACGAGTTCGAGGTACTTCACACCCATCGGCTGACAGCCGCCTCGGACCCATTTCTTGAAATAGCCGCTGGCCACCTGGACGGGGAATCGCATGCGGGTCGGGAGAGGGTCGCACCACTCGACGTGCTCGGTGCTTTCCATGCAGATCACGGAAAGGTCACGCGGGATCTTGATGCCGTTGCGAAAACAGAAGCCGTAGAGCGACTGCACATGGATGTCCTGATTGAGGATCACCGCCGTGGGTTTCACGGTGGAGAAGAGCTTTTTCCAATACTCCTGCCATGCGGCGGCGACCCGCTC
>JAIYDT010000155.1 GCA_027487355.1 Verrucomicrobiaceae bacterium | reverse complement strand
GCCGGCCACTGGAGTCCCCCGGCCTTCACGCCCTCCGGCAGCGACCACTCAATCCGTGTGGCGAGCCCGACAATTCCCGGATGTTTCCAATACGTGTGGGTCCCCGGCGGATGCTGAAGGTGCAGGCCAACGAGGAAGGTCTTTCCCGGAGCGGCGGCAGTGACCTCCGAGATCAGCTCTGCCTTCAGCGCATCGACTTCCGCCCGCGCGGAAAGAACGAGAAGGCATCCGAGAAAGGCCGTAAAAAGTCGCATCACGCGCATGCTACGGCCTCGGCGCAGCAAAGAAATCAGGATTTCTCGGGGACCTGCAGCTGCATTCATTGGAACCATGCGGCGACGTGCGGGCTGTCACCCACCCTGAAGTGTGACGATCTGCGACCTGAACCGAAAGGAATCGGCGCGTGGCTCAAGCTCTGAACCTTGGTGCGGCGGGAAGTGAAACGCCACACCGCTTTCAGATGCACTCCTGGTCCACACCCTCCATGCCAGATCCAGTTCGTCTTCCGCGACCGGCTTTGAGGACAATCGTTCGTTGCAGAAAGACTGCCCGTCGAGGCTCCCAGTGCCTTCGCTTCATCAGCCTCCTCCCCGCAATAGTTGAAATGCGTCACCTGATCCCTTTCACCGTTCACTCGAACCGAAACCCATCGGCGATTGCGGTTTGGCTTGGAAGTCATCAAGCGGTATGTGTAACACAATCTCGCAGTGTTAGTTGGCATGCCCCGAATCGCTCGTCCATGCAATCCAGCCTTAAGAGTCTCCACTTTCGCTCTGAGAATTCCGCAGTGGCCCATGCTCCGACGTGTTGATGAAGAGCGAGAAAATGTGAAGACGCGAGGACTGACTCGGATGGCGCTAACTTGTGGCTGATTTGGGATCAGATAAGGATTTCCTTCCGGTCTCGTAGGCCTGCTGGTTCTGGTGCCGACCGAGTCTGAGAATGGAGGTTTCAACGGTGCTTTCTGACCGGCTTGAGAGCAGGCCTGCGCCTCGTTGATTTCCAATTGAATTCCCTTACGTTGGCGCCATTCAGGAAGTTGCTTGGAAAGAACTGAGTCGCCTGAATCCGCGATGCTGCTCGCATTCAAGGAGACCTGCCGAGCTTTCGTCAGACTCGCAGCCAAGACTGATTGCGCGGACTCTGGATTTGTCCGCACTGCCGGGCTCCGATCCATGAGCGCACTTGAGATCTGGTCAGCAGGCGCTCACGAAATCCACCCAGGATTCCGTTCTATTCTCCCGCGAAAGGTTGTACTTTTCCCTGATCTTGAAGGGGATGATCGTGCCGTCGTCTTTAGTGAACTTGCCCTCGATCAGAATCGTGAAGGGCTCGTCGCGGGAGATGGTGCCGGGGAACTCTGCCTGAATGATTCGTGACTTGGTGACAACCACGACTCCGCCGGCCATGCTGTTAGGGGACTCATATACCCTGTATTGGAAGCGCATGGGAAGTTTGAGCGCGGCAACTCCAGGATCGATTGTGCCATCGGCGTAAGTCACGGTCACAGTCGTGAACTCGGCTGAGGCGAAGTTTTCATCCGAATAGCTGGCCAGGATGTCGTAAGGCTTGTTGCTCTTCACTCTGCCTCCCATCATTCCTGCAGTCACATTCGTATCGATTTCGATCTTGGGAACGGGGGTTGTGGCAGCGGGCATGATGCCGGTAGCATTGAATGTCACCATGTCGTATTTGACACTACACGAGGGCAACAGAAGGGCGGCGGCGAGAAGGATGGTTGAGAATGCGCAGGTCTTTGTTTTCATCGTGTGGAGTATTGTTGCGATGTTGGTCATCAAGCTGGTTCCGCTTCCAGATGTTTTCGGAAGCGGGTGAGTTGCTTTTCATCAAGGAGCGGTCACAGGGCGTAGAGGGAGTTGTTGATGCGCTGGGCTTAGTTTTTTTAGCCCATTGCTGGGAGGGTAGCCCAGCGCGAACCTGTTTGGCAGCCTAGGGATGCTTGAGGTGCCTGACTTTCATCTCTTCCCCAGGGCACCAGCAACCGCACGAAAAGCCGGTTTGGGCCTGGCTTCGCGGTCAAAAAGCAGGCCGTGGTTCACCCGCTGCCACGGCCATTTGTTCAGCCAGCTGTGACGATCACTGATGCCCCAAACGGTCACCCGATCCACGTGCTTGAGGTTGGCGGCGACGGCCCCCATGACCTCACGGTAAACGGTCGCCTGTTTTTCCAGCACTTCAATCGGGCAGCCATCCGCGTAGGGGTTCTGCTTGTTCGCCTCCTCGCGGGTTTTCTGATTCCAGTGCTGTGCCCTGGGAATCACATCGACGTCGAGTTCGGTCAGGGCGCATCGGAACCCTTCGGCCGCGAATTGTTGGAGCATCTTGTCGAGGTTCTCCGCAGCCTTGTCGCCGAGTTCAAGGTGGCTCTGGCTGCCCACGACATCTACCTTGCAACCCTTTTCTCGAAGCGAGCGCACGAAGGCCAGGATGGCCTTGAGCCGATCAGGCCTTTCAACGGCGAAATCGTTGTAGGTCAGCTTCGCCTTCGGGTCGATCCCGGCAGCAATCTTGAACAACCGCTCCGGATAATCGGCCCCGAGAACACGGGTGAGATCCGTCACACGGTAACCGGGTGAGGGGACTTCGACGAATTCGTTGAGCACGTCCCACGAGTCGATTCGTCCGGCATAGCGCGACATCAGCTTCGCGGCATGATCCTCGATCCGTTTCCACACGAGCTTCGCATCGGCTTCCTTATCTCCATCTTTGAAAAGCCAGTTCGGGTAGTTTCCATCGCGATTGAAAAGCAGGGTGTGCCCCACGACGCGTTGTTGGTTCTGCGTGGCGAAATCCACCAGGCGATCCACCGGCTCGAACCGGTAGGTGCCTTCCTTCGGGCAGAGAAACTGCCACTTCATGCAGTTCTCAGGAGTGACGCTGTCGAACTGGGTCTTGAGGATCTGGATTTCCTCCGGGGTGTAGATCTTGTCGAACTGGGTCTGAACGGAAGTACCCATCAGAGGCTTTCCGCCCGCAAGGGCTCGCAGCGATTCAAGAGCGGGTTCCTGAGCCATGGTACGCGGGGTCGCGAGCAGCAGGCCGCTGGCGGAAATGCCGCGCAGGAAGCGCCTGCGGGTGATCGAGCTGGAATCAGACCGAGTGTTGGTTTTCATAAGATGGTGCATGAGCGAATTCCGGATGATGGACGATCAGGGCGTGATAAGCACCTTGAGCCGGGCGAATTTGCTGGCATCCGAGGCTTGAGGTAAGGTGAGGGTAATGGTGTCGGTGCCGACACTCGGGCTATCTTTGACCACGGTCACGCCGGGGTTGTTAGCCACGGCACCATCGGGCACGGTGTAGGGTGAGGGAGCGATGTTCCAGGTCGCCAGATCCGTTCCGACCTCGATGACCGTGCTGGTTTTCGGATCGATGGAACTCTGGGCGCGTTTGAACACAAAGGTCATGTTGCCGCCGCTGGTGGCGACTACCGGGAGTTTATCCAAGTCATTGGTGATGACGAGGCCTCCGAGCACGAATTCCACGGCGTTGGAAACACCGTCGCCATCGAAGTCATCGCTGGGAGTTCCGGAAGGAGCATTCACGGTTTTCCAAGTGTCGTAGGCGGAGCCCGTCGTGGCCTCTGTGACGACGAGTTCGAGATGATTGCCGGTGATCTGGAGTTTGCCATTGAAGCCAGTAGCGATCAGTGCGGTGCTTCCATCCACGGTCCCGGTCAAACCGGTGCTGGTGATGAGGGTGTAGGTGCCGGCTTGAAGGCCGCCCAGGTTGGTGACGGCGAGGTCGCCGAGGGCGAGTGTCCCAAGTGCGAGGGTGCCGCCGACAACGACCTGGTCATTGGTGCCGGAGAGAGCATCGAGGCCGAACTTGAGTTTGCCGGTGCCGGCTGCCATGGCCGAGATGTCGAGGTTGCCGGAGATGTTAAGAGTTCCTGCCGTGATTCCGGGGGCGAGATTCCCCGCCGCGGCGACGGTGACATTTCCGCCGACCGTGCCGGTTCCGCCGAGATCGCCTCCATTGACGGTGACGGTACTGCCTGGCGCCGTGCTACCGGTTGAGGTGACAATCAATGCGCCCTCATCGACGGTGGTCGCGCCGGTGTAGGTGTTGGCACCGGTGAGAGTTTGAGTGCCGACACCGGTCTTGGTAAGTGCAACAGTTCCTACACCATCTTGGATAATGCCATTGAAAGTGGCTGAAGCGCCGCCGTTGCCCACGGTGAGAGTACTGGTGGTGAGGGCGACGGAGTTGGTCACTCTGCGGTTTCCACCTGTTGAGGAACTGAGTCCATTGACGGTCTGGTTGAAACTGGCAAGGTCGAAGGTGTCGGTGCTTGAGCCGTTGTTTGCGATGGTAAGGTTGCCACTGGTATTGAGAGCATTCGTAACGCCGAGCTTCAGCGTGGCTGTTTGGTTGATGAGGGTACTTCCGATTCCAGTGCCACTGACGCCTTTGAGGGTAACCGCTCCACCAGCGGATCCGCCTCCAAAGACAGACAGTCCCCCACCGATGTTCGCGATCGGGTTATTGATAATGATTTCTGATGAGGCTGTAGATGCCTGCAGGACCAGAGACCGGGCGGGGGTGCCGGTTTGGGTGATGTCTCCGGAAAAGGTCAGTGAGCCACCGGCTGCGCCGAGGCGAATGCCGCTGGTTGGATTCGAAAGGGTGATGTCGCCGCTGAGCGTGTTGTTTCCAGATGTGTTGCTAATAGCTGCGCCGAAAGCACTTGTTTCGCCGCCTCCGGTGATGGTGATGTTTTCCGCAGAGGTAATACCGCCACTGAGTGACAAACGCCCGCCTGTCGTCGTCGTGCCATTGGCGGCGATGGTGGTGCTGCCCGCCGTGGTGCCGAGCGCGGTGGCGTTGGAGACGGCTAGGATGCCTGTGTTGATGGTCGTGGCACCGGTGTAGGTATTCGCGCCGGCGAGTGTGCTGGTTCCTGAGCTACCTTGAGTGAAGGTGGACGCACCGCTAATCACGCCCGCCGCGCTTTGGGTGAGAATACCCGCGCCACTGGTGGAAATCGCTCCGCCGCCGGTGATCGAACCGGTAAGCGAAAGTGTGCTGGCGGTGATCAAAGTGGCCCCGGTGTAGGTGTTCACGCCGGCGAGTGTGCTGGTGCCAGAGCTGCCCTGAGTGAAGGTGGACGCACCGCTAATCACGCCCGCCGCGCTTTGGGTGAGAATACCCGTGCCACTGGTGGAAATCGCTCCGCCGCCGGTGATTGAGCCAGTGAGCGAAAGGGTGCTGGCGGTGATCAAAGTGGCACCGGTATAGGTGTTCGCGCCGCTGAATGTCACGGTGCCTGGCGTTCCTGATGGGATGGTGCTGACGATGACGACACTCGAAGCTCCGCCGCTGCTATCGACGATTGGAGCACTCACTTCCAGACCACCCGCATTGTCCATGTTGATGACCAAACTCCTTTCGTCTCCGATGACAACGGTGCCGCCGGTTCCTGGTGAGATGGTTGTCTTGCCCGAACCAATGCCTAGAATGCCATTGATTGTATAGGTGAAACCGCCGAGATCCAAGGTCCGGTTGTTTGGGGAGGTCGAATTGGCCAGCAGGCCGTAGCTGCTCGCATTGCCTACAAGGGTAATGGACGCCCCTCCGATCGAGCGTCCGACCGTCACGGTTCCCGATGTTGCCTGATCAGCAATGCCTGCGGGAATTGGCAGAAGATTCCCCAGATTGTTGACATTGACCCAGCGCGCAGAGTTAGCGTTTGCGCTTTGACGGTAGAAGAGGCCAGCGTTGATATTGATCCAGTTAGCAGTTCCAGAGGCCACCGGAAGGGCTTTTCCGGTGATGCTGGAGACTTTGATGATCTCAGCAGTCGGAATTGTTGAGTTCGCCCATGTTGTGCTTCCGCCTGTGCCGGTGATGATGGTGGTGGCGGAGCCCGGGCTGACCGTGAGCGCACCAAGATTCAGCGTGGCCGAGGTGGCTAAAGCACCCTTGGAGATGTTGACCCTGTTGGATCCGACGCCAAGAGTCGTGCTCGCAAAGGTCTGAGATGTGGTGGCAGCTGCCAAATTCTGACCGGTGAGGGTGACTGTGCCACCGCCGAAGCTGAGGGCGTTGGCGGGATCGATGAGATTGGTCGGCGGGGTAAGGTTAGTGAAGTCGAGGGTCAGGGTGCCACCGCTGACGTTCAAGCCGCCGGTGAAGGTATTCGCGAGAGGACCGTTGAGAGTGAGTCCGCCGGCACCGGTTTTCTGCAGTCCCTTAGTTCCGGCCATCACGCTGTTGATCGTAAGCGTCCGGCCGGACTGGGTGACATTGATAGCCGGAGTTCCGGAGGTGACGTCCAAGGTGAGAATGTTCCCACCTGAGATGAGCAGGTTATGGGATGAGGTGGTGGCGTCGGTAAAGGTGATGTTCCCGATGGTGCGATTGGCATCCAGAGTGATGGTCTGATTCGCGGCGATGTCCACGCTGGTGAAGTTGGCCGTGAAGCCGGAGCCGTCAGCGAAGATGCCGCCGGTCCAGACACCGCCGGGGTTGGTAGTATCAGACCAGTTTCCAGAGACGCCCGTCCAAGTGCCGTTCTGAGCGATTGCGGAGTCTATCGAAAGCAACGCGGCAATGGCGCTGGCGAGGGAGAAGGAGAGGCGGGAGGTGTGGAGGATAAGCGGCTTCATGGTTATATTGTTAACTTCGGATATGCGGCAGCGATGGTGATTCGATGGTTCGTGAATCTCTGAAAATCACAGGAATGGTTGGCGGCCTCCAGTTCTCCCACGCTCACATTGCCATTTCGAATTCACAGACCGGTGTCGCGCTCGACGCAGTAGAACGCACGGGTGGCACTTGCAGTTGGATCGGTCAGGATGAGCCGGCCATCGGATTCGGTGGCCACCGCATTCGTCACCTTCTGCCAGGAGCCTGCGGCGAGGGTGGTGGATTTCCAGAGGATGAAGTCATGGCCCGGTTGTGAGGGGATGGCCAGGGAGAATTGATTGCCAACGTATGCAGTCCCGTCCACGCGCAGAAGGGCCGGGTCATAGGGGTTGATGGTCTCGGACAGGTTGATGACGTAGGAGGTGATGGAGTTTTTGAAAATCGTCTGATTGTTGGCGAGATTGATGGTCCCGAGCGACTGATAAGGAGAGCTGCTGATATTGAATTGTCTCGTCCTGAAGCCAGTGGCAGACGCGACGGAGAGCCCAGGAAAGCGGAGGGAAATCGTATCGTCCGTGCCGCCGGTGTTGAGGACGATGAGGGTGAGCTGGTTGCCTGCGGGGTTGATGTAGCCGGAGGCGCGCAGGTTGGCATTGGTGCCGGAATTCGTCACCTCGAACCGCTGATGGCCGCTTGAGATGTGTTTCGCGAAGTGCTTGACGGAATAAAACGAATTCTGGACCTGATACTGACCATTTTCCACCCCGATCATGGCCCACACCTGACCGGTGTTGTTGCCATGGACCATTCTCCACGCAAGGTAGGCCGAGGCATCTGCCTCAACCAGTGTTTCGTGAATGTTTGCCGCGAGAAGCAACCAGTTCTCCAGAATTCCAGGGTCCGCGGCTGTGCCATCTTTCCCCCATTCAGTCATCCATCCTCTCTTTCCGTTGTACCTTGCTTGAACCCCGGCAAAGTCATTGGTTCCGTAGTTGTGAAATCCCAGGTGGCTCACATAGGAGAGTCCTGAAACCGTCGGGGCGATTGAATCAAAGGCTGAGTGGGTTTCAGCGTCCACCGCGACGAATTGCGGTCTTCGGGTTTCATTCCTGATTCTGTTGTAAACGGCGTCCAGGGCCAATCGGTAGCTGGCAGACCCGCTTGTTGTTGCGGGAACGGTCTCGTTGGCGAAGAAGCGGCAGGTCTCTTTGTCGCTGGGATCATAGCTCGGCTCGTTTTGGATCGAGATGAAGTCGTGGGTCCAGTTGGATGCCGCGAGCCTATCATACCACCAATTCGCGAATCCGGCGTAATCGTACTTCCCTGATACGATGCGAAGAGTGCCACTTACGATGCTGTTGTTGCTTTTGAGAGATGCCGGCGGAGACCAGCAAGTCAAAAGGGTTTTGGCCCCATTCCTCTGGGCCCTCATTGCCAACTCGTTGTTCAACGAATCCGAGTTGCCTGTCCTGAGGCGGACGATGTCGATGCCACAATTGACGTAGAGCAGGTTCTCGATCTCGTTTTTTTTCGTGGCGCTCAAGGCTTCATAGTCCGGAGTATTGAACGCGATCGAGCCACCGATGCCGTCCATCATCTGATGACGGATGGTGGGGTCGGCTGAAATGCGGGTGGTGGTCCCCAGTGCGGGATTTCCCACGACCGAGATTTCATCGAGCCACACCGTGCCCGCCGATCGATACTGAATGCGAAGGCGCGGACTGGCCTCCGTGGTGGTATGGTTCCAGATGAACCACTGCCACGACGTGGAGAGTGTGAACTCCCTGTTGTTGTAGGTGTTGTTCTGCATCACAAATCGCACCTTGACCCCGTTTGCCGAGGCGCGTGCGCGAAAGGTGATCGAGGTCGAAGTCCCCACGGCGACGGCGAAGGTAGGTCCGAGCGTCTGTACGTTGTGCAGCTGTGCGCCGGGATTGGTGACGGCAACTTTCATGGCCGTCGTGCCGACATAGGGCAGGGAGGTCTCCAACGAGAAGGATGCGCCGGCCCCGCCACTGGTGTTGTTGGTCCAGCCGGTCATCCCGCTCTCAAAGCCGCCGTTGGTCACCAGATTCTGCGCGTGAAGCAAGGGCCCTCTTGTGATGAGGAACGCGCCGAGAATCCAACGGACGAAAGAACGTCTCACTGCCTTGATTGCAGACATGGGGGGAATGGCTGATTCAATTCGGTGAGACCTTCAGGCGTACGAAGCGAGGAGATGCGCCGGTGAGCGTGTAGGTGAGGGACCCGCCCGGTCCATTGGTGTTGGTGGTGAGATCTCCGGCGAGGACATCCGTCCAGTTCGTGAGATTCGATGAGGTCTGGATCACGAACTGTGTCCCATAGGCGGAGGCGGGGATGTTGCCACCATTTTGCCAGGTGATTGTGTTTGATGAGTTAAGTCGAGGATTCGCGGTGAATCCTGCCGACGCGTTCATGAAGAACTCCACTCCATTCGATACGCCATCCTTGTCGGTGTCCACGTCGGCTCCGTCACCATCGGCGTTGATGGCCGCCCAGGCGGTGTAGCCGGCGATAGGACCCGTTGCGACCGTCAGGGTGCCGCTGCCGGTGAGTTTGGGGTCGATGTTGGCCGCTCCTGAGGTGGCGGAACCCCAAACGCCAGCGGCCTTCTGCACGCCGCCGATGAAGAGTTTGTCCACTTCGTCGGTGCCGGTGTAGGCGAGGTCCAGGGTGGCGCCTGAGTTGGCGGAGATGGTGACGGTGGAGGCATCGTTGCCAGTGTTGGCGTCAGCGGAACTTGCCGCTCTGGTCAGGGAAAGGATGCCTTCGTTGACGGTGGTGTTGCCGCTGTAGGTGTTGACTCCGTTCAGTGCCAGCCTGCCTGCTCCTTGCTTGGAAAGGCTCAACGCGCCGGTGAGGACGACGTTGTTGGTGCCCGATCCGAGTCCAGTTGTGATGGAGTCGGTGGCCGTGTTGACGGTCAGGACCGCAGAAGTGGCGCTGGTGATGGTTCGGGTGCCAGTGGAGGAACCCTGACCATTGTAGGTGATGCCCGCGATGGTTTGATTGAATCCATTGAGATCGAGGAAGGGAAAAGACCCGCCCGTTGGATTCCCCAAAACCAGGGCCGTCGCAGAGGGCAGGACATTGGCCAAGCCCATCTTCAAGGTGCCGGCCGCCACGACCGTATCCGTCCAGTTGTAGGTCTTCCCAGGCGCTCCCACCAGCCAGGTTCCGGCGTCGGTCTTCGAGATGCTGCCGACCAGGCTGATGCTGCCCGTCAGCTTGTTGGAGGCGCTGGTTGAAGTGCCTCGAATCGCGAAAACGGCTCCGTTCGCCATGGTTCCGCTGATGTCGCCGCTGACGGTGACGGAGCCGCTGCCATCGGAATAGAACTGTACAAGATTCGTGTCGCTGCTCACATTGATGGGGCCGCTCAAGGTGTGGTTTCGTGCACTGTCGTTCGACAAGCGGGCACGTCCTGTCGTGGTTCCGAAGAAGTTGAGTGGTTCTGCAATCGTCAGATCCGAGGTGGCACCAGACAAATTGAGAATCACCGAATTCGTGCCATTGCCGCCATTGATGGTGGTTGCACCGGCGGTGCTGCCGAGCGCGGCATTGTCGGTGATGGATAAGGTGCCGGCATTCACCGTGGTGGTGCCTGCATAGGTATTCGCACCATTCAGGAGCAACACCCCCGAGCCCTCTTTGGTGATGCCGTAGGTGTTTCCTCCGTCGCCAATGACACCGGAGAACGTGAGGCTTTTTCCTGCGACCGTGGTTCCAATTTGGGAAGTGATCGTCCGATTGCCTGTCAGGGTTGCAGGTCCTGAGAATGTGAGGTTCTTCTCGGCAGTTGCTGTGACTGCCGTGAGGTTTCCGGCGAGGATGAGAGTGTTTCCGATGGTGATGTCCAACGTATTCGTGGAACGCATCGAAATGCTTCCCAAGGTGAGTGGTCCGGTTCCGAACACGCCATCAGTCATTCCGGCGCCGGAGCCCGTGGAACTTGCGGTAGGAATGAAGAGCCCCGCACCACCGAGAGTCGTGCCTCCCGTGTAGGTATTGGCTCCTTTGAAACCGAAACTGTTGGTGCTTGTTCCGGTGGTGATGATTCCTCCGTCCCCGGTGATGAGTCCGGTTCCCAGATCCATCGCGGAGTTGTTGCTGCTGCTACTATCGACTGTGAGTGTCGTTCCTGTGTTGATGGTGATTGGTCCATTCAAGGCCAGCGTGCCGGTTCCAACATTCGCAATCGTATTCGTCCCGAGGCTGCCGGAGTTGACGGTGATGGGATTGGATATGCTGGTGAGAGCGCCGCTTAGCCGGACGGCGGCATTCGTCGCGCCGCCGGTGTCGAAGTCGATCGTTCCCGTTCCGGCCGCGTTGTTGTTGCCCAGGACCACGGTGCCTCCCTTGACCTTGAGACCGCCGAAGAAGGTGTTGCCAGCGGACAAGGTAAGACTGCCAGGGCCATTCTGGGTGATCGAGCCGGAGCCGGAGACAATGCCGCTAAGAGTCTGGACCGCTGAACTGCTGTAAATGAACGAACCCTCGTTGCTGATGGCACCGGCATAACTCCCGCCGCCCAGTTGCCCAGCTCCACCGATGGTCAATGATCCGCCATCAATGGTCGTGCTGCCGGTGAAGGCATTGACGGTGTTCAGGGTCAGGCTGCCGGTTCCACTCTTGATCAGGCTGCCGGTGGCGATCCCGAACGTGCTCGAACTGTTCAGGACATAGTCCTTGGTGCTGTTGTCGAACGTGGTTGAGCCCGGCGTGACGTTGGCGGCATCGATATCCACGTTGATGGGTCCGGCACCCGTCGCTCCGTCGTTGAAAAGCACATTGTCCGCAGCGAGGAATGTGGTCGCGTTGTTGTTGGAGAGCAGTTTCCAGTTGCTGATGGAGGCGGGATTCCATTTTCCATCGCCATCACCCACCCAGTAGGGAAAGTCGTCCGCACCGACCGTGAGCGTGATGGCAGTGCCGGAATCGCCGATGGCAACGCTCTGACGTGGAGAGGCACCCGTCACGGTGCCGAGGGCGAACTGGGAAAAGCCGCCCCCGCCAATGCTGCCGCCACCATAGCTGATCAAGTCATAGGTTCCCGCCGCCCAGGATGCTGCTGCGGGATTGATGGTCACCGTGCCGGCGGCATTGGTCGCGAGGCTGGTGATCACGATGGGCGCGGAGACATTGCCGAAGGTGTTCACGGTGGCCGCGCCATTGAAGGTGAGGGTGCCGATGGTCAACGTCCCGCCCGCGACTCCGTTGTTGTTCGAGATGATGCCACCGGTCGCGTCGCCCACATTGACGGTGTTGATCGTGCCACTGCCGGTCAGGGTGCCTTGGGTCAAGGTGACGTTGGGAGCAACGGCCGTCGCGCTATCTTGACGGAACATCGCGGTGCTGCCGTTGATGGTGATGCCGCTGCTCGCGGTGATCACACTGTTACTGGAGAGACGAAGAGTGCCGCCAAGGATGTTGGTGGCCCCGGTGTAGGGGTGGTTGCTCACCGTGGCGCCATTCGTCAGGTTGCCGCCCAAGGTGAAGGTGCCCGCTCCGCTCTTCACCAGCGTGATCGCACCGGTGATCTGAGCGCTTGTATTTGTGCCAGGGATGGAAGTGCCAACATCGATGTTCGAGCCACCGTAGCTGAAGTCCGCTGTGTTGTTGATGGTCAGCGTGGCGGGGCTAGCCGAGGTTACGCGGTAATTCCTGTCATTCGGGATGTTGGTCGGTTGGGTCAGACCGGCAAGCGTTTGGTCCTGACCGTTGAGGTCAAATGATAGGGTGCGACCACTCCCGTTGCCAGCAACATTTCCGAAGCTCAAGACCGTGCCCGTGGGCAGGACATTTGCGGCTCCCGAACTGTTCCTGACCGTCATGGTATTGGCGATATTGCCCGAACCAATGGAGGTGGTGCCGGCATAACTGCCTGCTGCGCCGAGATTGATGGTCTGAGAATTGCCGTTGCTGACTCCGACGGTTGTAAAGACCACATTGCCGCTTCCGCCAATCGCACCGTTGAGATTGAAAGTGCCTGCGGAGCTCGCATTTACACCGAACGCGAGGGTGGAACTGACTCCCGTATTGGCCGTGGTGATTGGCGCGGTGATGGTGAGACCGGTGGTGCCGGAGGAGAGGGACGCCGCAGAGGCCCCGCCGATGGTGATGCCTGAGGTGCTGCCCAGCGCTCCCAGGCTACTTACCGCCAATCTACCGGCGGAGATATTGGTGACACCGCTGTAGGTGTTCGCGGCTGTTAGCGAAAGCACACCGGGGCCGGTATTGGCCAATCCGTCATTTCCCGCGATCACACTGGAGATGCTGAGAATCCGGTCGGCCTGAGTGACATTGATCGCCGGCGTCCCCGAGGCGACGTCCAAGGTCAGGATGTTGGCCCCGCTGATGACCAGGTCGTTTGATGATGTGGTGGCGTCGGTGAAGGTGATGTTGCCGATGGTCTGGGGGGCCGTCAGAGTGATCGTCGGAGCGGCGGTGATGTTCACGCCGGTGAAGTTGGCCGAAAAGCCGGCACCGTCGGCGATCGTGCCGCCAGACCAAGTGCCTGGGGCGTTCCAGTTGCCGGAGGTGCCGAGCCACGTGCCATCGACGGCTCTTGCCGACGGTGCGGCAAGCAGTATGGCGTTGACGGTGGCAAAGGCGAAGAAAGCGGGTCTTTTCATGGGTTTTGGGATTTGGGTCTCTGGCAGGAAACCACGCAGCCAAGCGAAAATTTCCCGTCACTTTTCACCACTCACCCTTTGTCCCCGGTCGCAAACAATCCTTTTCATGATTGCCAGCCGATCCTGATTTCCCCAGGTTTTGGGGTGTGCGAACTCTGCGTATTCGATCCGCGTCCGAGCAATTGGCGGACTTTCTGAAAGAGGAGATCAGGAGCCGAACGTGGACAGGTGCGATGCCCGGCGAGAACTGGCTGGTCAGCAACTTGCAGGTGGGGCGCGACACGGTGAGGGCCGCGATGATCCACCTGGAGGAAGCAGGAGTGATTGCTTCCCAGGGCAAGGGACAACGCCGGCAGATCGTGATGAGCAGTGATGAACTCGCCAGGAACTGTCGGGTCACCTTGCTGCTGCATAGCAACAAGGATCGCCATGAGGAGCTGGTTCATGACATCATGTTCCACCTGACCCAGCGCGGCTACCAAGTCGATCTGGCGCCCAAGTGCCTCGTGGAACTGGGAATGAAGCCGGAACGGGTTGCGAAAATGGTCCAACAGGTGAAGACCGACGCCTGGGTGGTCGCAGCGGCTTCCAACGACGTGTTGGAATGGTTCGCAGCGCAATCCGCACCGGCGTTCGCCATGTTCGGGCGTTTCTCCCGTCTCCCGATCGCAGGAATCGGGCCGGACAGGTTTCCGGCCTACGAGGCGGCGGTGCAACGATTGGTGGAACTTGGACATCGGCGCATTGTGTTTCTGCTGCCCGAAGAGATGCGGAAGCCAAATCCCGGACTGCTCGCACAGAGAATTCTCGGAGTCATGGAGGCCCACGGCATTGCCGTCGGTGCCTACCACCTTCCAGACTGGGAACGTGGTCCGGCAGGCCTGCGTCGATGCCTGGACCGTCTCTTTGATCTGACACCTCCCACCGCCCTCTTCATCGAAGAGGCGAGCGAATTCATTGCCGTTCAGCATCACCTCGCCAAGCGCGGGATTTTCGCACCGAGGGACGTTTCATTGATCTGCTCGGATGACAGTCCGCTCTTCGAGTGGTGTGATCCTCCGGCCAGTTGCATCCGGTGGTCCGCTCGCACAGTGTTGAACCGTGTGGTCCGCTGGGTCAACAACGTGGCCAGCGGCCTTGAGGACCGCCACGGTAACTTGTTCGAGGCGGAATTCATCGGAGGAGGAACGATCGGGCCATTGCCCAAGGGTGGTTAGTCGATAAATCCATTGGGTTGGCAAGGAATCCACTATCTTTCGGGCTGGAAAAGTGTCCTTCCTGCAAAATCCGCCGACTGCAAAAGCCTCATATGCCATTCGGGGCAGGTGTCGCACCTCAACATTTCGCCCTGATTGAGCTTGGTCAGGCCGCCTGGCAGCGTGAACGCCGACGTGGAGGAGGGTTTTCGCCGTTGCTGGTTTTCGTGGTCCTTCGGCTCAGTGCGGCGTAAGTCTGGCAGGTGTCAGGTTCACGCCCGCTGCCATCCGGATGGTCGCCTCGATGAGACCCATGATCTCTAAAATTCGTTACTTTGGATTCATATTTCAGCACTCGTTATCTCATTCTATTTGATAAAATTACATAACCAAGGCAATCTTCGGATGCTATCTTTGTGCCTGCATCACCAGTATCCACACCCTTGCATGCAAAGTTTGATATCCGACTTCTTCTCCGAGTGAGAACGGTACTGCGTTTCCACACCGAGAGCGTGTCACGCGCTGAATGAGAAGGATTAGGATTTAGCAAAGAGCCGTGTGGGCAGGACATTTGCCATCTGTCGCGAGCAAAGGCTTTGACGATGTCCCGCCCGCTGAGTGAGGGTAAGCTGGCCATCAAACGGCGACTTCCAGTTGCCGGGTCTCGATGGTGAAGGATATTCCGAGATCTGCTCACACTTCGAGGCAGGCGGCAAGGGCTTCCCAGATGTTGGCCTGTGCCTCTTGACGCGCTTCAACCTGACTCACACAGCCGGGAATCGAGGGACATTCGGCAATCCAAACACCGTCTTCATCGCGCTCAAGGGTGGTAAGGAACCTCAGTTACGAGAGGCTGCGTTTTAAAGCGATTTTTGAAAAGGGGTGGGGTTCCCACAAGAGCCGGACGAAATCCGAGCATCACCCGGCGTTTGTGTCAGAAGTCCAAGGCGGCTCTGCGCACCAGCACACTCTTCTCTCCCAATCCGTTGTTCGGGGCGGGCCTCAAAGAATGGTGCAAGCCAAGCGTTTGAATTCCGGATCGAGACGACCGCGTGAATACGGGTGAAATGAATCGTCTGACCGGAGCGTCTTGTCCCCATGGATTTCTCGAAACTTCCCTCGTGGACCTGGAGCGTTGGCGGATTGGCACTGGCTCTCGGGGCCGGTGTGATGATCGGCCGGGTGAGCGCTCCCGGGCCGGAGGCTGGAGGATCTAGGGAATCTCAGACGGCAGGAAAATCAGGTGGGCGCGATTCGCGGGGTGGCTCGCTGGGCGAGGAACGGACTGCCCGCTCGCGTGAATCGACCCGCAGCGCGAAGTCCGGAAATTCGGAGCAGGATCTTTCGAAGATTCTTTCCTCCACCAACCGCCTCGAACGCACCGAAAAGCTCCTTGCCTACCTCGACCGCCTGCCGACCGAGCAATTTGCAGCCGTGTATGAGGAAATGCGGAACTCGCCCTCGGCGAAGCTCCAGGGGTCCGAGCGTTCGCTGGTGCTCCAGGCCTGGGCGGATCGCGATCCTCTAACAGCCCTCGGTTTCCTGCAGCAGGGCGGGGCCGAGGACTGGGAGCGTGAAACGGCAGTGTCCACCTGGGCCGCAAAGGATCCGCAGGCGGCTTTCGCATGGGCAGCGACCGCCAAGGATGAAGGGGACGTCAACAACTGGATGCTGGGAGCCGCGCGGGGAATCGCCCTGACGAATCCCGAACTGGCCCGTGACTACCTTTCACAGATGGAAGGAAAGACCCGCGATCAGGCGCTGCGCGACATGCAGCCTTATGTGACCCAATATGGCTTCGACTACGCCAGCAACTGGGTTGGCAACATTTCCGACGAGGGCCTTCGCAGCCAGGCCTCGCGCACGCTGGCGCGCAGCCTGACCGAACTCGATCCCGCGCAGGCCGGAGCTTGGAATGCGGCGATCACCGACACCGACACGCGTCGTGATGTCTCCGAGACCGTGGCCGATGCCTGGGCCCGGACCGATCTCGCTTCGGCCCGCAAATGGGTCGAGGGGCTCCCGGAAAACACCCGCACTGAAGCCGCCGAAGGCGTGGCCCGGCACTACGCCCAGCAGGATCCCGCCGCTGCCGCTCAATGGCTTTCCGGACTTGGCAACAATCCTGATCTCGACGGGGCCCGCCGCATCTTCATTGACGAAAGCTTCCGCAGCTCGCCCCAGCAGTCGCTGGATTTCGTGGCGAATCTCTCCGACGCCCGCGCTCGCGAGGGCTACTACTGGCGCTACGTGAACTCATGGATGAGGCAGGATGCCAACGCCGCCAAGACCTGGGTGGCCCGCAATACCGCCGTCCTGCCCGCGCCGTTGGTCGAGCGGATGAGCCGTCAGTAATCCAGACGGAATCTTGCGCGGGACTGATCCAGGACCATTCTCACGATCCTCCAATGAAGCATTTCATCACTCTAACAGCTGCTGTGGCCTTGGTTGCAGTTTCGAACGCGGATGACCCCAAGACGGTTTTCCAGGTGCAGTGCGCCGCCTGCCATGCGGTCGATCGGGTGCTCGTCGGCCCCTCGTTGGTCGAGATCTCGGGCATTTACCGCAACAATCCGGATGGCTTCGTGCAGTGGTGCATGAAGCCGGGCCGCAAGCGCCTTGCCGGGATCGAGATGCCCTCGATGGCGGCCGTGGGTGAGCCGGCGCTCCGTCAGATCCACGCCTACATCCTCAAGGAAGCGGCGGGAAAGAAGGAACAGAAGGCCACGGGTGTGGATCCCTTCGCCGTGCCACGTGCCCAGGTGCGGCGACCCCAGGTGCAGCGGATGTTCCTGGCTGAAGCGTCTCCTGCGGCCATCGCGGTGGCCTTGCCCGGTGATCTTTCCTACTGCTTCGATGCTTCGGAATGCAGGCTCCGCTACGTCTGGAAAGGCGGTTTTCTCAATGCCTCCGAGCACTGGCTCGGCAATGGCAGCAAGCAGGCGGCGGTCGATGGGGAAATCATTTACCGCGAGACCGCCTATCCGCTTCTGGCGAACGAGGGCAATGGGCCGGACCCCGGCGAGCCGGAAATCGTCCAGCCGGTCAAGTTCACCGGCTACACGTTGAAGGACGGAGTGCCCTCGTTCCATTACACCCATGGCGGCATCCCCGTGGTCGAGACGATCCGCCCCCTCCCCGATGGCAGCGGCATCGAGAGGACCTTTGAAATGGGGGGCAATCCTCCGGGTCTCAAGGTGGTTGTCGCCGCGCCCGCACGGGTGGAATCGAGCACCGGCTCGCTCGCCCTCACCGCCGCCCAGGCGAAGTCCTTCACCCTCACCCTTCGTTGGAAATGATACGGCAACTCTCGTACTTCGCGGCCTTCGCGCTTGGTTCCGCCCTGCACGCGGCGGATTTCCAGATCGACCGCATGCCGA
Organism: Verrucomicrobiaceae bacterium; assembly: GCA_027487355.1. Lineage (GTDB taxonomy): Bacteria > Verrucomicrobiota > Verrucomicrobiia > Verrucomicrobiales > Akkermansiaceae > Luteolibacter. The sequence goes on along the minus strand of JAIYDT010000155.1, from coordinate 6,493 downwards.
ACCCACCAGGCGTGGACCCGCAGATCGGCGGACTGGACGTGCTGCCGGACGGTCGGGTGGTCGCGGCTTTTCATCGAGGTGAGGTGCAGATCTTCGATCCTGCCACGAAGACCTGGTCGTCCTTTGGCGAAGGCCTGCATGAACCGCTTGGCCTGTTGGTGGAATCGCCTTCGTCGATCCTGGTGATGCAGCGCGCCGAACTGACCCGCCTCAAGGACACCGATGGCGATGGCCGTGCGGATGTTTACGAAACGGTCTTCGATGGCTTCGGCATGACCGGCAATTACCATGAGTTCGCCTTCGGCCCGGCGAAGGGTCCGGATGGTTCGCTTTACATCGGACTCAATGTCGCCTCGAACGGCGCGGGCATCCGGCCTGAGATTCGTGGCCAGTGGTCGGACATCGGCGAACTCGATCAGGCAGGGATGCTGGCCGATGGAGGTTTCGGCAAGCGTGCGGGAAAGGCAGGTCGGATGTATTCGCGCGTCCCATGGCGTGGCTGTGTGCTGAAGCTTTCCGCTGATGGGAAATCCATGCAGCCATTCGCGACTGGCTTCCGCTCGCCCGATGGCATCGGCTTTGATGAGGCGGGAAATCTTCTCGTCACCGACAATCAGGGCGACTGGCGCGGCACCTCGCCGCTGTATGTGGTCCAGAAGAATGGCTTTCACGGTCATCCGGCCTCGCTGGTCTGGACTCCGGGCTGGGACAAGGGCGATCCGCTGAAGCTGCCGGTCGATGAACTCGACAAGCTGCGGGTCAAGGAATCCGCGCGCTTTCCGCAGGGTGATCTGGCGAATTCTCCGACCCAGCCGGTGGCCTTCCCGAAGTCGTGGAAGGACTATCAGGGGCAGGTGGTGATTGGGGAAATGAACCAGAAGCGCCTGGTGCGTTTTCTGCCTGATGAGGTCGGCGGATTCCGGCAGGGAGCGCTGGTTCCGATGATGGATGGAACCTCCCTCGGCAATGGCAACCACCGCCTGGTCTTCGGCAAGGATGGGGCGCTCTGGGTCGGCAAGACCCATCTTTCCTGGGCCGGGGATCAAGGGCTCGTCAGGGTCACGCTTTCCGGCGAGGTCCCGCTGATCGCCCAGTCGGTGAAGCTCTCGAAGTCCGGCGATCACCACGCCTTCACGATCCGTTTCAACCGCCCGGTGAAAGCACCCACGACGGCACCGTTGATCGATGCGTTCGGCTACAAGTATCACAAGGAATATGGCTCGCCCAAGACTGATGAAGCCCGGCTTCCAGCGGGTGCCTTTGCCCTCAGTGCCGATGGCCGTGAACTGAAGGTGGAAGCCACGGTGCGCGCCGGATTGATCCATCGCATCGACCTTTCCGGCCTGCAATCCTCGGACGGGCAGCCGATCGAGGGCAGGTTGCTCTATTATCAGGCGACCCTTCTGCCGTGATTTCCGTTAGGGCGCGGTGGGTCCGTGAGCTTTCCTCTTGTCAGGCGAAGGCAAGCCTTCAATCTGGCGTATAACGGAAAACCCACAAACCCATCCGCATGCAAGAACTGCTTACCCGTCAAGGAATCCCACTGTCACTCGGTCTCGGTGCCGTTGGACTCGTCACCGCCCTCATCCTGATCCGCTCGGTCCTTTCGGCCGACGGTGGCAACCCCGCCATGCGGGAAATCGCTGCGGCCATCCAGGCTGGCGCGAAAGCCTACCTCAGCCGCCAGTTGGTGGCCGTTGGGAGCATCGCGGCGGTCATGTTCGTGGCGGTCGGATTTCTCCGTGACTGGACCACGGCAGGTGGCTTTGTGATCGGCGCGGTGTGCTCGTTGATCGCAGGTTTCATCGGCATGCTGGTCGCCGTGCGGGCCAACGTCCGGACTGCCCAGGCGGCCTCGGTTGGTTCCCATCCGGCCCTGAAGGTGGCCTTCAATGGGGGAGCGGTCACTGGCCTTCTGGTCGTGGCGCTCGGCTTGCTCTCGGTCGGTGGATTCTACCTCGGCGTCCTGAAGATGACGGGCAGCGAAAAGCTGGCCATCGACTCGCTCATCGGTCTCGCGCTCGGCAGCTCGCTGGTCAGCGTCTTCGCCCGACTTGGCGGCGGCATCTACACCAAGGCGGCCGATGTCGGCGCGGATCTCGTCGGAAAGGTCGAGCAGCACCTTCAGGAGGATGATCCGCGCAACCCGGCCACCGTCGCGGACAATGTCGGCGACAACGTCGGCGACTGCGCGGGCATGGCGGCGGATGTCTTTGAAACCTACGCCGTTTCGCTGATCGGTGGCGTGCTCGTCGGCCACCTCACCCATGGCGGTGTGGCCTCGCTGGCCTTTCCCTTCGTGATTTGCGGCATCTCGATCATCGGTGCCGTGCTCGGCGTGCTTTACGTGAACCTCTTCAAACAGGATGCCACCAGGTCGCTGCTCGGCGGCGTGACCATCAGCGGTCTGGTGACCGCCGTGCTGCTCTTTCCCGCGACCCGCGCGATGTTTCCGAACCCGGTCGATTTCGCCGGAAAGGTGGCGGACTCGTCGGCGATCTTCGGCTGCGTGCTGGCGGGCATCGTGATGACCTTCGCGACCGTCTGGATCACCAACTACTATACTTCTACGAATTACAAGCCGGTGCGCAGCATCGCGCTCGCATCGGAAACCGGTCACGGTACCAACGTCATCGCCGGACTTTCCGTCGGCCATCACGCCACCGCCCTGCCGGTGCTCTTCATCTGCGCCGCGATCTGGGGCTGCCATGAGTGGGCCGGGCTGTATGGCATCGCCGTGGCGGTCGTTTCGATGCTCAGCCTTTCCGGCATCATCATCTCGCTCGATGCCTTTGGCCCGATCACTGACAACGCCGGTGGCATCGCGGTGATGAGTGGACTGCCGGAGAGCGTCCGCCGCGTGACCGACGAGCTCGATGCGGTGGGCAACACCATGAAGGCCGTCACCAAGGGCTACGCGATCGCCTCCGCTGGTCTCGCGGCGATGGTGCTTTTCGGTTCGTATGTCGAGGAGCTGAAGGCCCATCTTCCCGGCCAGGTCTTCCACTTCGATCTCACCGATCCGAAAATCATGATCGGCCTCTTCATCGGTGGCATGCTGCCCTTTCTGTTCACCGCCTATGCCATGGACGCCGTCGGCACGACGGCAGGCGCGGTGGTGAACGAGGTCCGTCGCCAGCTCAAGCTCAAGCCTGGCATTCTAACAGGCAGCGACAAGCCCGACTACGGCCAGTGCGTGGACATCGTCACCAAGGCCGCGCTCCAGCAGATGATCCTGCCTGCCTTGTTGCCGCTGATCTTCGTGGTCGGTGTCGCGGCCATCCCGGGTCTCGGAAAAGAGGCGCTCGGCGGCATGCTCGTCGGCACGATCGTCACCGGACTCTTCGTCGGTCTCGTCATGACCTCCGCCGGTGGAGCCTGGGACAATGCCAAGAAGTACATCGAGGACGGCCACCACGGCGGAAAAGGCAGCGAGTCGCACATGGCCTCGATCACCGGCGACACCGTCGGCGACCCCTACAAGGACACCGCCGGTCCGGCCGTGAACCCGATGATCAAGGTGGTCAACATCCTCGCCATCCTGATCATCCCGATCCTTTTCAAGTGAGCGCCTGAAGGTGGAGGGGTCAGGGGTCGGTAGCCAGGGGTCAGGAAGAGAATGGAGGCGTCATTCGAGATTTCCTCATTCGTCATTTATTTCTGGCCCCCAGCCCCTGAATCCTGGCCACTCAATCCTCTCCAAACCATGAATGCACTTCTCCGCCTGATCTCGCTCGTCGCCGTTGTTTCGGTCTGCCCCTGTCTCGCTCAGGTCCCGGAAGGCTCGCAGAAGAGCCCGATTTCCACCTTTGTCGTGCCCCTCAAGCGAGTGGTCTGGACCTCCGGCAAGGACGTCGCGAACTCCGACAACCTGCTCAAGCCGAAGTCCGGGCAGGCGGTGCTGACCGAGCCCGAGGCCCCGCTGGTGCTGAAGCCCGGAGCGGGTGTGGTCCTCGACTTCGGAGTCGAAATCCAGGGTGTGCTCGAACTTTTCACGCCTCAGACGAAATCCAAGACCCCCGCCTCAGTCCGCATCCGCTTCGGCGAATCGGTGGCGGAAACGATGGTCGAACTAGACGAGCGCGGCGCCCAGAACGACCACGCGCTGCGCGACCGCACCGTCGTGCTCCCGTGGCTCGGCAAGACCACTGTCGGCCCCGGCGGATTCCGTTTTGTCCGGATCGATGCCGCCAAGAACGGTCCGGAGGTTCAGCTCAGCCAGGTGCGCGCTATCCTTCAACTACGGGACGTGCCGTACATCGGTTCGTTCAAGTCCTCCGACGAACGCCTCGACCGGATCTGGAAAACCGGAGCCTACACCGTCCACCTCAACATGCAGGAATACCTGTGGGACGGCATCAAGCGCGACCGGCTGGTCTGGCTCGGCGACATGCATCCGGAGGTCAGCGTGATCAGCTCGGTCTTCGGCTACAACGAGGTCGTGCCGCGCAGCCTCGACATGATCCGCGAGGTGACGCCGGTGAAGGACTGGATGAACGGGATCAGCTCGTATTCGATGTGGTGGATCATCATCCACGAAGACTGGTATCGTCAGAACGGTGACCTCGCCTATCTGAAGCAGCAGCAGACTTATCTCGCCTCGCTCTTGAAGAAGCTGACCACCTATGTCGCCGAGGATGGAAAGGAAAAGCTCGATGGCATGCGCTTTCTCGACTGGCCGACGTTTGAAAACCCGGTCGCCGTTCACGAAGGTCTTCAGGCGATGATGACCAAGACCATGGCCAGCGGCGCGCGTCTCTGTGACATCCTCGGCGATGCCGACACCGCCGCACTCTGTCGGAAGACCGAGACGAAACTCCGCACCCATACGCCCGCTTCCAGTGGCAGGAAATCACCGGCCGCCTTGCTGGCACTCGCTGGATTCCGCGACGCGAAGGAGGTCTCGGCGAACGTGCTGAAGAAGGATGGGCCGAAGGATCTCAGCACCTTCTATGGATTCTACGTGCTCAACGCGCTGGCCGAGGCGGGCGACTACGAGACCGGACTGGATTTCATCAGCCAATACTGGGGCGGGATGCTGGACTTCGGCGCGACCACGTTCTGGGAGGACTTCGATCTCGACTGGACGAAGAACGCGGGTCGAATCGACGAGATGGTTCCGGCTGGAAAGAAGGACCTGCATGGCGACTTCGGCGCGTTTTGCTACAAGGGTTTCCGCCACAGTTTCTGCCATGGCTGGGCCGGTGGGCCGACTGCTTGGCTGAGCCGCAATGTGCTTGGTGTTCAACCGCTGGCTCCAGGTTGTGCAGAGGTCCGGATCGAGCCGCATCTTGGAGGCTTGAAATGGGTCGAGGGCACTTACCCGACTCCAAAAGGTCCGATCCATGTTCGCCACGACAAGCAGGCGGATGGCAGTGTCGTCAGCAAGATTGAGCTGCCCGAAGGAATCAGGCAGGTGAAGTGAAGGAGGGGAGTAATCGGAGTGGACATCTCATTCCATTCACCTCGATTTCATCCGGGAGTCATCCTGGATGCACATACCGGGGTTTGAATTCATCCGCATGCAAACCAACCTCATGAACTTCACCAGGAAAACATTCGGCCTGCTTCTGATCGGCCTGCTTGGAGCCTGTAGTCCAAAGAAGGCGGCTGAATCCGCCGAGGAAGTCACCGGCACCCAGACGGAGCGGGTCGCGATCGTTTCCAAAATCCTCTCCAACCATTCTCCGCTGCCTGGTCCACTGGTCGACGGCAATTTCCTCCAGGAGAAAACCGGGGATGGAAACATGGGGCCTTCGGATATTGCCAGCTTCTGCGCCGTGAAGGTCGATCCCGCCAACCTCCCTGTCTGGCGTGCGGCCCTGAAGCCGCTGGAGTCCCACAACACTCCTCCAAAGCTCGTGATGCCAAAGAAGGCTCAATCCTGGTGGCTGACTTCAGCGGAGTTTGGCGGACTCGAATTCTTCAGCTCCAAGGACCTGACCGGGCGCGTCAACGGCTGGCTCGGCATCGCCCCCGACGGCAGGATCTTCATCTATTCCTTCTCGATGTAAGCCGGCTTACGCCTCATCACGCTCGCGGGCCTCAATGACTTCGAGCGTGAACCAGTCCTCAACCCGCTGTCGCGCCCACGGGGTTTTCCGCAGGAAGGTCAGGCTGGACTTGATGCTCGGGTTGTTGAGGAAGCACTTGATCGGAATCCGATATCCCATCTCGGCCCAGCCGTGACGCTGTTGGAGCTCGGTCACGATGGTTTCCAGCGTGATGCCATGCAGCGGATCGTTGGGATGGGAGGAAGGCGACGACATCTGGCAGGGAAATACCTGAACCTCGCGGCGGCGGAAAGCAGGCTTTTCCCCGGAAGATGCCTCTCTATCCTGTCGACCGTGCCGCCGAAGAAAAAGCCCAACGCGAAGCCTCTGGCCGGTGCCGCCCTGATCAAGGAGGTCTGCCGCCGCATCCGTGTGGCGCGCAGCTATTGGGACGCCCACAACAACCGGGCCTGTCGCGGCGAACGGGAAAAGGCGATGGC